>CAYRWH010000184.1:0-4086 GCA_964427935.1 uncultured Halobellus sp.
ACCACTTCATGGACCTCGACACGATGGCCGGCTACGCCGAGTTCAAGGGGCTTCCCGCACCGCGATTCTCCGTGGTCGCGTCCGGCGTTCTCCTCGTTCTCGGTGGGATCGGGATCGTCGTCGGCGCGTACCCCGTGATCGCTGCTGGGGGGCTCGCCATCTTCCTGCTCGTTTCCGCCGTCACGATGCACGACTTTTGGTCGATCGACGACCCAGAAGACAAACAATCTGAGATGACCAGCTTTCTCAAGAACCTCTACGGTGCCGGCGCTGCCATCGCGCTGCTCGCCGTGGGCGGCACCGCGTGGCCGTACGGTCTCGGGATCGGCCTGTTGTAAGCCGCCCCGACTCGTCGCACCCGCGCCGATCAGTCGTACTTTTCGAACCCCATGTCGCGGGCCATCTCCCGGAAGGCCTGCCGACTGAGATAGATGTCGTACTTCCCGACTAGTCCCTGCTCGCGGCCGCTAACACGGCAAACACGGCGCTCCGATCCGTTTTGATCGTCGGTCGCGTTGGTCATCGTCGCTCCGCTGTTCGCCTGAGTTCGTCTGGAACCGTACTGTCGGTGGCGATGTCATCGAGCGCCTCCTCGGCACCGCACCGAACCAACCCGTCGATTGCTCGGCGTCGCAGGCCACCGGGAAGCCCTCGGGTGCGGACGAGCACCGCGAGGTCTCTGACCCGGCCGTCCGCCGCGAGCGTGGCGATCGCCTCTTCGCGGCGTCCGTGTTCGACGTTACCTTTGACTGCCCGCTGGAACGGCCCCGTCATCGGCACGCCTCCACGGAACAGTACGATCCCGCCGATGCGGAGATCCACGTCGTCGCCACCGGATCCGCCGACGCGGTCGAGTAGATCGTACACTGATCCGGCTGGCCGTCTCGCTGTTCAACGACTGCGTCACACTGCCAATCCGTCTCGTCGGTCGGCTGCCGCTCCCCGCGAGCGTCTCCCGAGTCAGGTGGCGACTCAGTCCGCAAGGCTGATCTCCTCCTGTTCGTCGGCGTCAGTCGTCGTGTCGGCCCCCGCGTCGTCTTCGCCTGGCGGCTCGAACGTCGGAAACCGGTCATCGAACGCTGACCAGTCAGCCGCCATCTCCCGGTCCGTGAGCACACAGTCGTCGAGTTGCTCGCGGAGCGCGTCGTGGTCCATCTCGGTGCCGATCAACACGAGTTGGGTGCCGCGATCACCCCACTCCTCGTCCCAGCTCTCGTCGAGTTCCGGGATCGCCTCGCGTCGCTCACGACGTTCCTCTGGCGGGAGCGCGGCGACCCACGGCCCAGCCGGAGCAACTCTGACGGACCGTCCTGCGACGTTGAGCATGATCGCTTCGGTCTCGCGGCCGGCCAGCCAGAAGTGTCCCTTCGAGCGGACAACCGACTCCGGAAACTCGTCGAGAAGCGTAGCGAACCGCTCCGGATGGAACGGGCGACGCGCCTCGAAGACAAATGAGGTCACGCCGTGCTCTTCCTCCGCCGACTCGTGGGGCTCCTGTAGCTCTCGCATCCAGCCCCGAGACCGGCTGGCCTCCTCGAAGTCGAACCGACCGGTGTCGACGATATCGTCGACGTCGACGCGGCCATGCGTCGTCCGGAGGATCTCCGCGCGAGGCTGGAGGGTTTCGAGGACCGACTCGATCTCAGCCAGCGTCGCTTCGTCGACGAGATCACATTTGTTGAGCAACAACACGTCACAGAACTCGACCTGTTCAACGAGAAGGTCGGCGAGGGGTTTCTCCGTGCCGTCGTCGTCCAACAACTCAGTGGAGTTCATCGCATCGTGGAACTGGTGGGCGTCGACGACGGTGACTGCGGTGTCCATGTGACACGCATCGAGCGGCTCGATCCCGGTCTCCTCGTAGAACTCGGTTGGGTCGAGATCCGACTGGTCGAATCCGAGTGTCAGCGTCTGTGCGACCGGTAGCGGTTCGGCAACGCCGGTCGATTCCACGATGATCGCGTCGAACTCCCGCTCTCTGGTGAGGTTTCCGATGGCGTCCAGGAGATCACCACGGAGCTCACAGCAGATACAGCCGTCGTCGAGTTCGATCAGCTCCTCGTCTTCGTTCGAGATGTCGGAGGACTCGGCGACGAGTTCGGCGTCGACGTTCACTTCGCCCATGTCGTTGACGAGGACGGCGAGGTCGCGGTCGCCGCTCTCGGACAACAGGTGGTTGAGCGTGGTCGTTTTGCCGGCACCGAGTGTGCCCGATAGCACCGTGACGGGCGTTGTCTCACGTTCCATGTGTTACCAACCATGAACTGTTTGTAAATAGTTCTTGTTATCTCTAACAGCAAATTTATTAACTTCCACTGCTCTGTTCGAACACGACTGTGTCCCTTCGCATGAACGAGAACCACCCAAGTGGCAGATTCGACTGTGTGATACTCGGTGGCGGTATCCATGGAACACATCTCGCAGGACGGCTGATCGAAGACGCCGGACTGGATCGTCATGCGATCGCCATCATCGACCCCAACGACCAGCTGCTGGACTCCTTCCGCCGGAAAACGAACGCCTGCGGGATGGAGGCGCTCCGCTCGACGTACGTCCAACACGTCGGCACGGAGCCGTTCAGCCTCGAATCGTTCGCGGAGGCGACCGGCCGCGAGGACGAGCTCCTATCGACCGTCGACTATCCCGAGCGCCCCTCACTGGATCTCTTTATGGACCACGCCGACCGGTTTATTGAGTCGAACAATCTCAATTCGCTCCACAGGCAGGCCCGGGTAGAGCACATTGAGAGGGGAACCAACGGTGAGTTCCAGCTTGAAACGTCCACCGGCCGAATAGACACTGCCGCCTGTGTGCTCGCCATCGGTCACGGAGGCGGGAACCGCGTTCCCGACTGGGCACGCGGTGTCGACGACATCGACCACGTCTGGGGCGACTTCGACCCCGAAGCCGACACCAACCGAACCATCGTCGTCGGTGGGGGGATCACTGCCGTCCAACTCGCGTGTGTCCTGAGCGAGCGGGAGTCGGTGACGATGGTGAGTCGTCACCCACTGGAGTGGGAGGTCTCGGAGGCGGATCCGCCGTGGCTCAACTGGAACCATATCGAACGAGAGCTCCACCAATATCCGCGGGCCTCGAAGGCGCGACTCGATGCCGTCCGCGATGCCAGACACTCAGCGACGGTGCCGCCGTACTTATACGAGCCGCTCGACGCTCAGATTGGCGACGGACGGCTTCGGCTGCTCGAAGGTGACATCGAGACTGCGACCCCGACCGAAGGCGGTGTCGCACTCCGGCTTCAGGACGGAGAGGTGTTGGAAGGGGACCGTGTCGTCTGTGCGACCGGGTTTGAGCCGGCCTTTCAGCAGCCGTTCATCGACCGGCTGGCTGCGGACCTGAACCTCGCACGCGGGCATCGTGGGCTTCCGATGCTCGTCGACAAGACGCTGGCGTGGGAAACGACCGATGGTGCGGCTCTCCCGCTGTACGTCTCCGGTGCGCTGGCGCTCGGCGTGGTCGGCCCGTATGCGCCGAACATCCCCGGAGCCAAGCGCGCCGCTGATCGAATAACGCGTGCTATCGAAGCCCGCCGAGTGGGGCCGACGAACACCCCGGTTCGTGCCGAGTGACGGAGACCAGCGTGCGAGACGGCGGATCACAGGCAATTCCTTTTAGGATGGACGGTAAGAGCCACGTGTACGCAACCCATGACTGAAATGACCGACCCGCCGCCAACGACCGGACTCCACCACGTCACGAACATCTGTACCGACATGGAGGCGACCGTCGCCTTTTATGAGGAAACGCTCGGCTGGCACACGGTCAAGCGGACGCAGAACTACGACGATCCGGGGACGCCACACTACTACTTCTCGTCGACGCCGAGCGGCGAACCGGGGACGACCGTCACGTACTTCGAGTACCCGAACTCACAGGGCGCGCCCGGTCCCGGCGCGAGCCACCATTTCGCGTTCGGCGTCGCCGACGAGGAAACGCTCCGCGAGTGGCAGACGTATCTCCGCGACCGCGACGTCAACGTCTCCGAAATAAAAAACCGGACGTACTTCAAAAGCATCTACTTCAGCGATCCGGACGGACTCGTCTTCGAGTTGGCAACCGAGGGCC
>CAYRWH010000185.1:0-4027 GCA_964427935.1 uncultured Halobellus sp.
TTCCCCTCGCTGTTCTCGAAGTCGATCGGATTCACCTTGTGTGGCATCGTCGACGAACCGGTCTCCCCCTCGACTGCCCGCTGGCCGAGGTAGCGATTTGAGACGTAGAGCCACGCGTCAACGTCCAGATCGAGGAGGACGTTGTTGGCACCTCGGAGCGCGTCGAACAGCGCCGCGAGGTCATCACACGGGTTCACCTGCGTTGCGAGTGGCTGGTGATCGAGACCGAGCCGCGACACGACCGACCGCGAGACCCCCTGCCAGTCCACGTCGGGATACGCGGCGACGTGGGCTGCGTACGTGCCCGACGCTCCCGCCAGCTTTCCGGAGAGGTCGTCCGTCGCGGCCTCGACCCGGCCGAGCGCTCGACCGATCCGGGCGGCGTACACCGCGGTCTCCTTCCCGAACGTCGTCGGCGTCGCCGGCTGGCCGTGAGTTCGTGCGAGCATCGGCGTGTCGCGGTGCTCGTGTGTCAACTCGACGAGCGCGTCCCGGACCGCCCGGATCGCGGGGACGAGGACCTCATGAACCGCCGAGGCGATCAGCAGGCGCTGTGCGAGGTTGTTCACATCTTCGCTCGTGAGCCCGAAGTGGATCCACGGAAACAGCGTCTCCGCATCCGCTATGTGCCCGGTCGAGTCGTCCTCCTCTTCAATTTCTGTCAGCCGGACGCGAAGGAAATACTCGATCGCCTTCACGTCGTGGTTCGTCGCCGCGTAGCCGGCCGCACCCTCCGTCTCCAGCCGCTTTATGAGCCGTGCGTCGTCACCAGTAAACGACTCATAGCAGTCGCGAAGCGCGCTGACCGCGTCGTCGTCGAGGTCGATCGGGGTCGCCGATAGCGCGGCGAGTTCGATCAAGTACTCCACCTCGACCCGAGTCCGCGCCCGCATGAGCGCGGCTTCGCTCATATACGGGGAAAGTGGTGCGGTTCGCCCGGCATAGCGCCCATCAATCGGCGACACCGCGGCAAGCGGGTTCTCGCGGGAGAGTCCGGGAATCGCTCCGCCGGCCGCCGGCTCGGGATCGGTCGAAGCAGTGGTGTCGGTCATGCTCGCGAGTGCCGCCGGAGCGCGCAAAAGCGTGTCGATGCCCCGACCGTCGCCACCCACGGTAGTGTATACTGTCTCTCCTAGCAGGTGGGTATGTGCTCGAATATGCCCACGTACATGGATATGTTTTCGAAGTCTACCGTAATCGATATACGCGATCGGTCGGTCGGATCGAGTATGAAGATCGCCGGACTCGCGAGCAACCGCGGACGCAACCTACAACACATCGCCGATGTCGCGCCAGGGGGCGCTGAGCTGTCGGTCGTGTTGACGAATCAGGAGGGCGCACCGGTCGTCGAGGCCGCGGCGGAGCGCCGGGTTCCAACCGAGGTTGTCGTCCGCGAGGAAGACGAGTCTCGCGAGAGCCACGAGCGGCGAATCCTCGATCGGCTCGCCGCATACGACTTCGATCTCGTCTGTTTGGACGGCTACATGCGCGTACTCACGGACGAGTTCCTCGACGCTGCGCCGACGACACTGAACGTTCACCCGTCGCTGCTACCGGCGTTTCCCGGCGCAAACGCCCACGAGCAGGTGCTTTCGGCGGGTGTGCGAACGACCGGCTGTACTGTCCATGTCGCCACCGAGTCGGTCGACGACGGCCCAATCGTCACGCAGGAGCCGGTGCCGGTCTACGAGGACGACGACGAGGAGACGCTCAAGCGGCGAGTGTTACAGGAGGCGGAGTTCACCGCCTACCCCCGAGCGGTTCGCTGGTTCGCGGAGGGTGCCGTCGACATCGAGACGGACGCTGATGGGACACCGGTGTCGGTCACAGTCGACGGTGACACCGGCGGTTCGTTCCCCGCCCGGCGGCTCGTTTCTGAGGACCGGGCCGCTTCGCTCCGGTACGGCGAAAACCCACATCAGGACGCAGCGCTGTACGCCGACCCTGCCTGCGAGGAGGCGAGCGTCGTCG
Organism: uncultured Halobellus sp.; assembly: GCA_964427935.1. GTDB lineage: Archaea > Halobacteriota > Halobacteria > Halobacteriales > Haloferacaceae > Halorubrum. Next base: position 1,972 of record CAYRWH010000185.1, read on the forward strand.
GCGCGGACGCGTTGAACCCCGGCTCGAAGGGGATGGGGTACAACAACTACAACGACGCGGACGCCGCCTTGGGGCTCGTCAAGGAGTTCGATGACCCCGCCGCCGCGGTGATAAAGCACACGAACCCTGCGGGCTGTGCGACCGCCGACACCCTCGTGGACGCGTACGACCGCGCGCTCCGAACGGACGCGAAGTCGGCGTTCGGCGGGATAGTTGCCCTGAACCGACCCTGCGACGCCGACACCGCGGAAGCGATCACGGAGTCATTCAAAGAGGTCGTCGTCGCACCCGGCTACACAGACAGCGCGCTCGACGTGCTCACCGAGAAGTCGAACCTCCGTGTGCTCGACGCCGGCCCGCTCGGCGAGGGCGACGAGCGGTTCTCCGAGCGATTCACGGAGAAGCCGATTGTCGGGGGGCGACTGGTTCAAGAGCGCGACCTACAGTCGCCGACGGCGGCCGACCTCGACGTCGTGACCGAGCGTGACCCCACCGACGAACAGATCGAGACGATGCTCTTCGCGTGGAAGACACTCAAACACGTCAAGTCGAACGGTATCCTCTTTGCGACCGGCACCGAGACGGTCGGCGTCGGCATGGGGCAGGTGTCCCGCGTCGATGCCGTCACGCTCGCGGCGATGAAAGCCGAGAAGGACGCGGACGGGAAGTCCGCAGAGGGAGCCGTGATGGCCTCGGACGCGTTCTTCCCGTTCCCGGATGCGATCGAAGAGGCGGCCGAGGCCGGAATCGAGGCCGTGATCCAACCCGGTGGTTCAGTCAACGACGAGGACGTAATCGAGGCCGCCGACGAACACGACATGGCGATGGCGTTCACGGGCACCCGGTGTTTCCGCCACGACTGACACACAACCAACGCCTACGGATTCGACCCATGCTGACCGTGACGGAGTACGAGCACGAGATCGTATCGTTACACGAGTTCTTCGAGGAGTGGTTCCGTGGTGAGCGGAGCCGCGATTCGTTCCGCCGGTTCGAGCGCTCTCTCGGAGCCGAGTTCGAACAGGTCACACCGAACGGCAGTGTGGTCGACCGCGAGGAGATACGTCGACGGGTTCGTGAGACGTACGGGCGGTACGACGACGAGGAGTTCAGCATCGAAATTAGGAACATCAGACCAATAGCGATGCCTGAGCGCCGTGCGCTCGTCCGCTACGAGGAGTGGCAAACGACAAGCGACGGGACCAGTGGCCGGCTCAGCACCGCGTGGCTCGCGTCGCCGGACGGCGATCCGGAGGCGATCGAGTGGCGTCACCTACAGGAAACGTGGATGGATCGACCTGACTGATGATCCGAAGCCGGCCCTGTCAGTTCGCGAGTTTCGCTTCGAACTTCTCGCGTATCTTCTCGACCTTCGGCTGCGCGTGGAACGTACAGTACGCGTCGTCGGGATTCTTCGCGAAATAGTTCTGGTGTTTCTCCTCGGCGCGGTAGAAGGTCTCTAGCGGTTCGAGCTCTGTCACCACGTCGTCGTCGTACTCCTCGTCGAGCGCCTCGATGTAGGCGGCCGCCTGCTCTCGTTGTTCGTCGTCGTGAACGAGGACGATCGACCGGTACTGGGTGCCCACGTCCGGCCCCTGTCGGTTGAGCTGTGTCGGGTCGTGGACGGTGAAAAAGGCTTCCAGCAGGTCGTCGTAGGAGACGACAGCGGGGTCGTACTCGACCTGAACGACCTCGGCGTGTCCGGTGTCTCCCGAACAGACTTCCCGGTACGTCGGGTCGTCCGTGTGACCGCCGGCGTAGCCGGATGTCACTGACTCGACGCCCGCCAGTTCCTCTAGTGCGGCCTCGATACACCAGAAGCAGCCGCCGCCAAACGTCGCGGTCTCGTGGGTGTTACTCATACAGCATTCTACGAGTCGGAGACGTATTAATCCGCTTCTCGCTGTCGCGGAGCTCTTCTGTTGGCCCGACACGTTCGGCATCGACCCGGCGACATCGACACGGAACGGTAGACCTTTGCCGTCGCCGGTTCCAGCGTTCGTATGGTTTCGCTGGGACTGGTGGTGGCGCGGTTCAACGACTCCGTCACCGACCC
>CAYRWH010000186.1:0-3996 GCA_964427935.1 uncultured Halobellus sp.
CCTCGACCGCGATGCTCACGCCGATCGGGTACCAGACGAACCTGATGGTGTACGGGCCCGGCGGCTACACGTTCGCCGACTACTTCCGGCTCGGCGCGCCGCTCCAGATCGTTCTCACCGTGGTGACCACGCTCGGAATCGTGTACTTCTGGGGGGTCTGACTCGCTCCCCGGAGCGCTCCGGCGCCGTTTCCGACGCCGAACGAAACGCTTTAGCGGTGCATCCGGGTATGTATCGATGTGGGACCGTGGGTTAGTGGTATACTCCGGGCCTTGGGTGCCCGTGACCCCGGTTCGAATCCGGGCGGTCCCACTTACGCTCCGGTTCTTTTGGGTTCGACGGTAATCGTTCCATACTGCTGACTACACGGCGTCACGTCCGCGGACGTTGATCTCGGCATCACTCGTGCTGGATTCTCCCTCTGGCCGGTTCTTCGAAGTCAGTTATCCACGACTGAAGCCGTGGGCTTCCTCCGTGTATTCCTTTGATCGCGCCTCCGATCGAACGGCTCTCGAACGGCTGACATTGATATCGATGCCTCCCGACGATCGGGTGTGGCCGAGCACGGACCCGGATTTCGATCGGTAACGACAGAGTACCACGACCATCGCCCGACAGTTGACGGAACGATCCCCGAATGGCTCTCCGGAACGCTGATACGTAACGGTCCGGGTCGGTTTGAGGCGGGAGACCGTCGCGTAAACCACTGGTTCGATGGGCTGGCAATGCTGCGACGGTACGCGTTCGCCGACGGAGAGCTGTGGTACTCCAACCGGTTCCTTCGGTCGGAAGCATATGCTGACGCGATAGACGGTCGATTAACCGGCCAGTTCGGCACTGACACGCGAGGATGGAGACGGCTCCTTGAGACGCTCCGGTCGCTCGGACCCCCGACGCCAACGGACAACGCGAACGTTCACGTCGCGCGAATCGATGGCGAGTACGTTGCGCTCACCGAGGCCCCGCGGCGTGTCTCCTTCGATCCCGAGACGCTCGATACACACGGCGAGTTCGCCTTCGCGGACGACCTCCCCGAACAGCTCACCGCTGCGCACCTCGTTGTCGACTCGGATCGTGGTGAGACGATCGGATTCACCACCCAGTTTGGCCGCACGCCACAGTACCACATCTATCGGATTCTTGATAACAGCCGCCGACGCGAGCGCATCGCGTCCATCGATGCCCGTGGTCCCGCGTATATTCACGACTGTAGCATCACTGCGGATCACGTCGTGCTCGTCGAGTCACCGCTCAGCATATCGCTGCTCCGAACGCTTAGTCCGTTCACGCAAGGTCCGATCGATGCCTTCGACTGGCGTCCCGACGAGCCAACACGGGTGTTGGTGGTTGATCGTGACACCGGACGGCTTGTCGCCGACCCGACGCTTGACGCAGCGTTCACCTTTCACCACGTCAACGCATTCGTCGACACCGACCGGCTGAGAGACGGAATGAACGCTGCTGACGTTGTCATCGACCTCGTGGAGTTTCCGGATCCGGACATCGTCGATGCGCTGTCGTTGTCGGCGCTCGACGGAGAGGGGTTCCCGGACGTGCCCGACGGTCACCTTGTCCGCTATCGGATCGATCCCAGGGAAAACCGGGTCCGGCGCTCTCGGCTGTACGGTGGCGGGGTTGAACTTCCGCGTGTTCCGCGGTCTCGTGTCGGTCGGTGCCACCAATACGTATACGCTCAGGCGACGGATCGTGCGGGTGCGAATGGCCTCGTGAAAGTCGACTGTGCGGCGGGGCGGGCTACGGAGTGGTGGGAGGAATCGACGTACGTCGAGGAGCCGGTTCCGATCCGCCGCCCTGGTGCTACTGCTGAGGATGACGGAGTTGTAATCGCTCCAGCCCTTGACGCGGACCGCGAACGAACGGATCTGCTCGTGTTCGACGCCTCAACGCTCGAACTGTTGGCACGTGCCCCGCTCCCGCACGCGGAGCCGTTCGGCTTTCACGGCCGGTTTTTCCCGACTGTGACGCCTTGACATCGTCCCCGCGCTAAAGCACGGGGCTTTCTCCTTGCTACCTCCGTAACTGACGCTTGCTCCCACTCCGACGAAAACCGACCGGTATTTCAATACGTCCTGCGCTCGTGGAGAGTGATATGGCCGAGGAAACCGGTCTCGGAGTCTCCCGGCGTGGCCTCCTCTCACGCGTCGGTGCCGGTTGTCTAGTCGTTATGGGGGGCGGACTGTTGCTTCCCGACCCGCCGTGGTCTCCTGATCCCGCGGATGATGCCACGGCCCACGAGGAGGTTTCAGAGGTCGACGAGTCGGCAGTTCCCTACGCCGTCTGGCAACACAAGTACGAAGACGGGGCGTTCGAGCCGACAGCGCCGGTCAACGTCGTTTTTCCGCTGGAGCAGGCGACGTTTCAGGACGTGATCGACGTCTTTCGCGACGCGAACTGGTACGGCTTTCCGGAGGAGTACGCGCGGTACGCATGGGACCGCGGCGAGGAATCGTTCACGCTCCAGCAGTGGACGGGGGCGGAGACGTACTTCGGCAAGGTGGGCCGTCACCACGTTCGCTGCTGGCAGACGGATGGTACGGCGTCTATACAGGCACACGTCGACACCGCAGCGACGCCGAAACACGGCATCGTTTCGTACGCACAGGGACGAACGGCCGTGGAGGACCTCTTTTCGGCAGCCGGATGGAACGTCGACGACGAGCGTCTACCGCTGGGCAACGACTCGGATCCGGATCACGACGGGTGGGCGTCCGTGATTCGAGGGGTGGAGTAACGATGCGATCGCCGATCCGATCGGTTCTCTCACAGCCGCTTCTCGGCGATGACCCCCGACGGAGCGCTGCGGCCATCGGCTACGTTGCGATCGTTTCGGCTCTCGTCCTCGCAAGCGGGCTCCGTCGCGGATTGGGTTCGTTCGGGGTGTTCCCGCTTCCCGGCGTCCTCGATCAACTCTCCGCGCTCACGATCATCCTCGCGATGGCGTCGACGTTTCTGCTGGCTATCGCGTATCCCCTGTGGAACGGTGGGCCGCTGCTTGCGGTCGTGATTCCGCTTGTGCCGCCGCTCTCCGGGGCGCTTACCGTTCGATCGGTCGCCATGGATGTCGATATGACACTGGCGCTCGCAGCCGGAGCGCTCGGAGCGACGATTGCGGTGCTCCGAACCGGAACACGTCGTGGTTCGGGATGGGCTCCGATCGCCTACCCGGGAGCCGTTGACGGCGCGGTGATTGCGAGCGTGTCGACGGTGCTTGCTGGCCTCTCGGTGTCCCGTCTTCTCGGGGGCGTTGGGCCGCACGCGACGGTCGGCGTTTGGGTCGCTCTCAGTCTCATTGTCCTTGCGGCGGTTGGGCTCGCGATCGTTTGGGGTAGTGATCGGCACCGCGGCACTAGCGAGGACGCGAGTCGACGCCGACGGCCGTCGGTGAGGCGTATTCGAAATGCTTTTGACTGTTATCTGCCTCGTTCAGAGTGCGCCGCCTTAGCTCAGACTGGGAGAGCACTCGACTGAAGATCGAGCTGTCCCCGGTTCAAATCCGGGAGGCGGCATTATTTCACTTCGCTCGTGACGAGGTCTAACGTTTCAAGACTCGCAACACTCGGTCGCGTTGCTCACTCGGTTGCGTCGCGTGAAAAGTGGGACCGCCGTCGATACCATGAATGTTCTCTCGACCACGGGATCGGGGACTGTTCGACCCAATTCTAAAATCGGCATTAGTAAAATCACGATTTAGATAATCAGAAGAATAATGATTGTCGGGGTGAAACAGGAGGTATGGCCAGCCAGCGGTTCGTCAACCGCGGGGACGAACTCGAATTGCTAAACTCGCGGTTCGAGAACGACAGTGCCGAACTGATCGTCGTCTACGGGAGACGACGACTCGGCAAGAGTGCGCTCGTTCGCGAGGCAGTCCGGGAACGTGCGGACGCCGTCTACTGGCAGGCAACCGAGGAGACCGCGGCCGCACAACTCGCTAACTTCGTCGACGTCGCGAGCGAGACCTTCCCCCTCCTCGAA
>CAYRWH010000187.1:0-3963 GCA_964427935.1 uncultured Halobellus sp.
GGAGCTTCCTGACTTCATGAAGTGAATGGTCCGGACGAACTTCTCCGGACGCGAGATTGCGTCTGTCCTCCACGACTTCGGCTACGAGCGCGTCGGTCGAGTTGGCAGTCATCTGAAGATGCGTTACGAATCACCAGATACGGAGGAAGTCCGGATCGTGACAGTTCCCATGGCCTCGGAAGACGAAATCCCCACTGGGACGCTTCACTCAATCGCCGATCAGTGCGGAGCCGAAGACTTCCACGAGTGGTGTGAGTGGATTGACGAACATCGGTAACCTGCCAACTTCTCATACAAGTCGTTACTCACATCTTGTTCAGAAAGATACCATGCGCTTGGAAGCGACCGGGAAGCCGGACCAGTACAAAGTGTGGCTCCGCGACGACGCGCTCAAGGAACTCCGCCGGGCGGCCGGCGGTCACCGCGACGACCTGATCGTTCAACTCGGCGGATACGTCGGGCTCCGCGCCTTCGGGATCCCGCAGGTGACCCAGAGCCACGTGAAGCGGACTCCCGACGGCGACCACTTCCGGCTCCGCGTCCCCGAAGGGAAGGACACGACCGGGAGCGGCGGGAAGCCTCGCGACGCATACCTCCCGAACGACGTGGAGGGCGAGATCCACTGCTACGTCACCAGCGGGGAGATCGGACGCGACGAGCCGATCGTCGACCTCTCCGGAACCGGCGTCCGGGCGGCGGTCAAACGCACGGCCGAGCGCGCGGCCGACGCGACAGGCGACGAGGACTTTCTCCACGTGTCGAGCCACGATCTCCGCCGCCGGTTCGCTCAGCGACTCCTCGTCGATAAACAGGTGAACCCGCGCGTCGTGATGTAGGTCGGCGGCTGGGACTCATTTCAGACGATCGAGCCCTATCTGAACGCTCCGACGCCCGAGGTTGTAAACGACGCCTTCGAGGAGGCGGGGTTCGCGTGAGCGGGATCGTCGTCGCTCACGCGGACGCACCTCCATCACTGGGGTCGTCTTGATTGGATGTGTAGCGGTGACCGCTTCCCGAGTGAGAGTGGTCGAAATCGGGACGGTTCGGACACCCGACGAGGTGGCCGTACTCGGTTCCGTCTATCGAACTCCGAGTACAGCGGGCTCCACAGATCTCATACCAGAACTCGCTAGGGCCGTCAGCGGTGAACGACCCGCTGTATCCGAGGCTCACGCGGGAACACCTCCGGTTGCGGACCTGTTTTTAGTCGAATACCTATTACTAAGAAGTGATACGTTAGAGTAAAGACCGCTATGGGGCCGGAGGGATTTGAACCCCCGATCGACTGATATCTCCGGTGCGCCTCGGAACTCCAGAGGGTCGTCAACGCGACCGATGATCAGTCGGCCGCTCGGTATATCAGTCTGGAGTGTCGTCCCGGGCGTAGCCTCTGGAGTCAGTCGCCATGCCTGGCTTGGCCACAGCCCCGCGTGATCTTGCGATCGTGAGTTGCCGAAACACCGATAAAGGGGTTTCGATCCGGGACGATTCGTAACCCGCTGTCTGGTACATCGACGTCCACGACCCGACGCCGCGTCGCTACCGATCGTCGTCCGACCAATCGCACTCCTGACACTTATACCCAGTCACGAACTCGGTGACGCTCGGCATGTAGCCGACGCTGATGACATCGCCGCCACAGTCCGGACAGTCACGGTTGGCGTCCGCGATGTCCTCCGCCTCCAATACGGGCTCTCCTTCGACGAGCTCGGCCAACTTGGCCGGCGTCACCATTCGACCTTGTACGACGCGGTTCGACATACCCGTCGTACACGATGGAGCTACCTAAATCCAGCCACCCGCGTCGGCCACGACCCAGCCGGAACATGAGGGCGAAACCCCGCAACACGCTCCGGTTACAGCCACGGCGCTCGGGAGTCGTCCTCGGTGAACGGGCCCGTGGAGTCGTCACCGTCTGGGTCCGACTCATCGCCAGCGGACGCCACCACAAGTTCGTCGTCGGCCCCCGCCACCGCCACGTCGTCATCGACGATACGGCCCGGAACCTCCGGGGCGTCCAACGGCGTCTCCCGTGAGTCGGACGGGCCATCGTCCGACGAATCCCCTTCGTCGACCGCGTTTGATGGGTCATCGGTCGGCGCGTCGGGGTCGTCGTCAGCCGAATCGGTGCCGGAGTCGGTCCCACCGGCGTTGGGGTCGTACGCGAACAGTGCGGTGACCCCGAGCACGGCGAGCGCGATGGGAACCTCCGTCTGCATCAGATCGAACGGTCGCAACAGGATCGGTAGCGCAAGGACGCCGAGCGCGACTGCCGATCCGAACCGGAAGCGGTCAATGTCGACACGTCCCCGCAGGTGTGGAGCGAATAGCGCGACGACGAGGGCGAAGCCAACGCCGATTGTCGCGGCCGCGGTGCCGTTGACGACGTACTCGGTAGAGGTCTCGAAGGCGAACCCACTCGGGGTCACGCTTGCGATCAGACCGAGACCGATGATGACGCCCGGGCTCGGCAGGTATTCGCCGAACTCTGCGCTCGCGGTTTTCGCCGCAATTGCGAGGATCACGAGGCCCGCGAACCGTTCGAAGATGTCGAGGTTCAGGAAGCCTTCGAGCGTCGGCGCGAGTGCTGCTTGAACCGCAGCGACCGGAATGATCAGCGCACCGATGAGCAGCACCGACGCGGCCATCTGTTTTCGAGACCCGTCCATCTCCGCGAGAATGACGGCCATGGTGGCCGAGCCGCCAAAAATGAGAATTCCGGTTTCGACCACGCCAGTCGGCGTTGCCAACACGCCTGCGACGACGAGCGCCGCGAAGATGCCGTCGACCAGCGGAAGCGCCATTACGGTGGCGAGTAGCTTCGTCGCGCCGCCGACTCGCTGTTCCAACCGCAGCGCAACGGGGTGTTGTGAGACGCTCATTCAGGGACGATACCCGTGACCACCGGGAACGCGGCGAGAAGCGGGCGACTCACGATAGCCGGGTGACCGGCATGCTGAGTCGGATCCGATATTGGACCGACGAGTCCATGTAAACGGTTTGTGTGTATTGCCGGGCATAAACCAGATGCCGAGGTCGAGGTTCGGCTGGCCGGCGATACGCACGTTCACGGGACTGTCGGAGTCCATACCGTATATACGTGTTGTGTTCAGGTTAAAGTTTGTGTGAGAGGTGCCCGCACGACACACCAGTACTCAAACTTGAACCCGAATTAAATCGTGAGTTTATCGTTTAAACCGAGGTTTTACTAACGATCCGTCGGCAAATATCTGATCACCGTTGGTGAGAACCGACCACAACTGTACACATCAAGAACGCCAACGAAAGTTATCATATACCATGGTAATAGAACCCAATCTTTTTATATTGGTTCTGACAATAACAGTAGACATGAGTGAACGATCGGAGGACGAGACGGATACAGAAAACGACACGACAGACGATTCGACCGGCACGGAGGCATTGTCGGGGGCAACAGAAACCGGACGGGAGAACGATAACGTCGGTTCTGGATTCGGACTGCCGTTCTCACTCGACATGGGGTCCAGCGGGAACGTAGGCGTTCGTGAAGGGATCTCATACGGACTCGGCCTCATCGTATATATCGTCGGGCTGGTGGTGATCACATCGGTCCTATCGGTCGTCGGCGGTGCGTTCGTCGCCGGGGGCGCCGCAGCGGACAACGTGATTATCCTGCTCTTGTTGGGACTGTTCGGATTCGTCGTGTCGTTGATCTCTCTCGTCGTGTTCTTTGCGGGGTTCGCTGGACTTCAGTACAAGATCATCGCAGACGCGGTGAGCCGCGGTAACAAGACAACGTAACCCTCGATTGCTAAGAACGTACTTTTGAGAGTTAACGCCGGTTACCTTAGACGGAGCAAAACGCAAGCCGGAGGAGGGGATTGTGAACCACGGTCGCTCCGCTTCGCTTCACTCCCTGATTCAAATCCCTCTCGCGGCTCTTCGACTCCACTTCGTTCCGTCAGAAGAGCCGGAGGAGGG
>CAYRWH010000188.1:0-3952 GCA_964427935.1 uncultured Halobellus sp.
TAGACACTTTGAAAACGCACCGCCTCACTTTTCAATCCTTATCTGAACACCGCCCCCCACACGGCCGGAATCCGCGACGGCTTTTACCCTGTCGACACGAACAGTCCCTTGAACATGGTCGCCACGCGCGAGCGGATCCGGCGGTACGTCCACGAGACTCCCGGGGTCCACTTCAATCGGCTCGGTCGGGACCTGGACCTGGCGACCGGACAGGTCCAGTACCACCTCCGTCGGCTGACCCGGGGCGAAGACCTCGTCGCCGAGTCGGTTGGCGGCCGAACTCACTACTTTCCCCCGGAGTACGACCCGTGGGAGCGCCGGCTGATCGCGTATCTCCGTCGAGAGACGACCCGAGCCATACTGGTTCGGCTCCACGCAAACGGTCCTGCCCGCCCGGTCGACCTCGCCGAGGAGCTCGATGTCGCTCGGAGCACCGTCGCGTACCACGTCTCGAACCTCGACGACGCCGGAGCAGTGGTCCGCTCCGCGGACGAGCCGATGCGGGTATCGCTCGCGGAGCCGGAGCGAACCGCCGAACTCCTCGGCGCGGTCTCGCCGTCGCTTCCGGATCGGGTGGTCGATCGATTTGTTCGGACGGTCGACCAGCTGTTCGAGTGACAGGTTTCGGCCGGGGTCCCGTCAGCCGTCACTCTCGCCGGTCGTACTTCGCAACCGCCCGGTCGGCGCGCTTCGAAATCCCGTTCGGGTTCCGCGCGGGGCTTCGGTCCTGTGCCCGCGCAACCAGCCCGTCGGAGCTGCCGCCGGCGATCCCGAACAGCACGTCGCGCCCGTTTCCGACCCATCGTGACGGGGTCGCCTCCCCGTCGAGGACATCGCGGGCGACCGATCCGGCGTCGACGAGGGCGTGTTTGACCGTTCGCCCGACGACCGTCGGTCGGACGCCGTAGTTTTTTAAGAGCCGATAGGAGAGCGCTCGGTACTTCCACTTCCAGTCGCGACCGGTCCGCCCGCCGTCGGGCGCGCGTCGACTCGGCGGTTCCTTTCGTACCGCCACGTCGGTGTCCCACGCGACAGTGCGATCCATGTGTGCGAGTCGGTGGGCCGCGTCGCGCGCACCTCCCGTGTGAAGGTACTCGTCAAAACCGTCGAGATCCCGCAGGGTTTCCCGGCGGAACGCGACGTTTCCACCCGGGAAGTACGTCACGTCGCGTCCCGCGATCCGTCGCCGCTCCGGTTCCGCAACGGTGTCGGCATCGTCCGTGTCTGTCCCGGCCATCGCGTCTGCGTTCGGGTTCGCCTCCGAGTCAGGGGACTCTGCCGCCTCCGAGTCAGGACACTCCGCCTCTGTCTCGTCGGGCGAAGTCGGTTCGGCCGCGTCGGCGGCGGGCGTCTCGACCGGCTTCACCGGACCGGTGACCACGTCCGATCGTTCGAGCCCGTCGCGGACGCCCTCGATCCATCCGGGAGTAATTCGGTTGTCGTAATCGACGAGGGCAACGACATCACCCGTCGCCGTCTCGATGCCGGCGTTGCGCGCTACGTTGACCGTGCGGTCCGATATTTCAACGAGCACGTCGACATCGTTCCGATCCCGAACCATTCCGGTGGTCCCGTCGGCGGAGGGGCCATTGGCGACGATCACCTCCGCGTCGGGCGCGTGTGCCGCAAGCGAGTCGAGACAGGCGGCCAGCCGATCTCGACCGTTGAGCGTCGGAACAACCACCGACAGGTCCATACAGCAGATGATCGGTCCGGGGATATAAAAAGGACGCCGTGACGTATCGCCGCCGCGAACGACCAGCGCCGGCCGTCGAGCCGGAGCTAGCGGGTTGACACTCGAAACGCAGCTAGCGGGTTGACACTCGAAACGCAGCTAGCGGGTTGACACTCGAAACGCAGCTAGCGGGTCAACACCCGAAACGCAGCTAGCGGATCGATACGCAAAACGAAACTAGCGAGTTTGGGCGAACGGTTCAGACTACGTCGTCAGGTAGTACACCTGTTTGCGGGCGTCCTTGAAGCTGTAGCGGGAGTCAACTAGTCCTTCCTCCTCCAGACGGTTGAGCGCGTAGCGGACGGTACGGTCGGGAAGCAACGACTCCTCGGCGAGGCCGCCCTGCGAGAGCGGCGAGTCGCCTTCGAGTACTTTCGCTACGAGCTTCGCGCTAGGCGGGAGTTCGCGCAAGCGGTCGCGGTATTCGCTTTCCGAGAGACGGTCCTGATCGGCTACACCCACGGGACTGGTACTCATACGTAGACGAGGAGCCTCCGCCTATTGGTAAAGGTTGGCTACATATGGGGGAATCTGATCGTAATTATATAAGGTATTAATATCACCTGTCGGCAGGCCGTCGTTCCGGATCGATCGGGATGGTTTTGTCGGTTCGGAACGGGAGTACGGTCGTGATTCCCGAGTCTCACGTCGACGTGTTCGAGTCGAAGTCGTTCGCTCACTTCGCGACGATGCTCCCTGACGGAACCCCCCACGTCACCCCAGTCTGGGTCGACCACGAGGACCGTGAGTACGTGTTGGTGAACACCGCTCGTGGCCGCCGCAAGGAGCGAAACGTCCGGGCGAACCCGAAAGTTGGGGTGAGCGTGCTCGATCCCGAAGACCCGTATCGGTACGTCTCCGTCCGCGGCGAAGCAGAACTGACAGAGGAGGGCGCAAAAGAACACATCGACAAGCTAGCGGCTCGCTATTTCGATGTCGACGAGTACCCGCACCACGGCGAGGAGTCGGGTCCCCGCGTGTTGATCCGGATCCCGACCGACCACGTCTCGACGAGCGGGTAATCGCGGCGCGTATCCAGTACGGTTTTAATCGTTCGGCATCCACCAGCAGTAACGTGAAGGGTCAGGACTGGTATCAGGCCGACGAGGTCGCCGAGGAGTACGACGATCTCCGGTTCTCCGGCGGCGGAGCGCTCATCGACCGGCGCGAGAAAGAGGCGGTGCTCTCCGCGCTCGGACCGATCGACGATGGACACCGTGTACTGGAGGTCGCCTGCGGCACCGGTCGGTTCACGACGATGCTCGCGGATCAGGGTGCCGACATCGTCGGCCTCGACATCTCCCGCGAGATGCTCGAACAGGGCCGTGAGAAGGCTGCCGACGCCGGGCTCTCCGAGAGAGTCGAGTTCATGCGCGGAGACGCGTCTCGTCTCCCGTTTCCCGACAACCACTTCGATACCGTCGTCGCGATGCGGTTTTTCCACCTGATGGACGAGCCGCTCCAGTTTATGACGGAGCTCCGCCGGGTGAGCAACGATCAGGTGTTCTTCGACACGTTCAACGCACGCAGCCTCCGGGTGCTGTACACGTGGCTACTTCCGATGGGGTCACGGCTCTACTCCGAACGACAGGTCGCGGAGATGCTGAGCGAGGCCGACCTGACGCTCGCGGGCGAGGAGCACGACTTCGTGCTACCCTACGGGTTCTATCGTGAACTTCCCGGTGCTGTTGCGGGACCGTTCCGGTTCCTCGATGAACTGATCGGCAACACGATCCCCGGCGACTACGTGGCGTCCGTCTCGTACTGGGACGCCCGGATTCCGGACGAGGCATAGTCGCCCCCGGATTCTGGACGAGGCGTAGTCGCTCTCGGTTTCAGGTTGCGAGCGAAACTCCGCCGACCGGATCAAACGTCGTTCTCGATCACTTCACCGACAGCGAAATTCGACTTCACTTCGGTCACCTCGATCTTTACACGCTCGCCGACCTCGGTGTCCGGAACGATGATCACGTAGCCTCGCTCGACGCGGGCGATCCCGTCGCCCTGCTTGCCGAGGTCCTCGATCTCGACGTACCGCATCTCGCCGGTCTCGACCGGCGGCTGTGGTCCGTCGGCGTCGCGTGACGCGGTGGCCGTACTCTCGTCGCTCTCGGTTCCGTCTCCGTCACGGGCGATGAGCGCGACCCGATACGTCTCTCCGGGGTCCAGCGATCCGGTGTCGACCTCGCGGCGCGGCACCGTGACCACGTACTCGTC
>CAYRWH010000189.1:0-3895 GCA_964427935.1 uncultured Halobellus sp.
CCGACCGCGACGGCCGCAAGGAGATCCTGCAGGTCCACACGCGGAACATGCCGCTCGTCGACGGGATCGACCTCGACGAGTACGCGGAGAACACCCACGGGTTCGTTGGTGCGGACTTGGAGAGCTTGGCGAAGGAGTCGGCGATGCACGCGCTTCGCCGGATCCGCCCGCAGCTCGACCTTGAATCGGACGAGATCGATGCCGACGTGCTCAACAGCATCCAGATCACCGAGAACGACTTCAAGCAGGCGATGAAGGGTATCGAGCCCTCCGCCTTGCGTGAGGTGTTTGTCGAGGTTCCGGATGTCACTTGGGACCAGGTCGGTGGATTGACCGATACCAAAGAGCGGCTTCGCGAGACGATCCAGTGGCCGCTGGAGTACCCCGAGGTGTTCGAGGAGCTGGACATGGAGGCCGCAAAGGGCGTCCTCCTGTACGGGCCGCCGGGGACGGGGAAGACCCTACTCGCGAAGGCCGTCGCCAACGAGGCGGAGTCGAACTTCATCTCGATCAAGGGCCCCGAACTGCTCAACAAGTTCGTGGGCGAGTCCGAGAAGGGCGTCCGCGAGGTGTTCAGTAAGGCCCGCGAGAACGCGCCGACGATCGTGTTCTTCGACGAGATAGACTCGATCGCGACTGAGCGCGGCGGCAACACGAGCGACTCGGGCGTCGGCGAACGCGTCGTCTCCCAGCTGCTGACGGAGCTCGACGGGCTCGAATCGCTGGAGGATGTCGTCGTCATCGCGACGACCAACCGCCCGGATCTCATCGACTCCGCGCTCCTCCGCCCCGGTCGGCTCGACCGGCACGTCCACGTGCCCGTCCCCGACGAGGAGGCACGCCGGAAAATACTGGAGGTACACACCCGGAACAAGCCGCTGGCCGACGATGTCGACCTCGACGCCGTCGCCCGGCGGACGGAGGGCTACGTCGGTGCCGACATCGAGGCGGTGGCCCGTGAGGCATCGATGAACGCTTCCCGGGAGTTCATCGGCAGTGTCTCGCCTGAAGAGGTAGGGGAGTCCGTGGGCAACGTCCGCGTGACGATGGACCACTTCGAGGCGGCCCTCCGCGAGGTGAATCCGAGCGTCACCCCCGAGACGCGCGAGCGCTACGAGGAGATCGAGAAGCGCTTCCAGCGTTCCGAGACCGAGACGCCCGCGGGATCCGAGTTCGGCGCGTTCCAGTAGCGCGCTCGGCCCCGCAACTGTTTGTAACGAGGCTCGCTTCGCTACCCTCTTTTGGACTCGACGGCGACGCGCGTCTCAGAGCAGTCCGGCCGCCGACAGTCCAAACACCACTGCCACGACGACGACGGCGATGGTGACTAACCGCCACGCGAGCGACAACAGGAACTTGCCGACGACGATCACGAGCGCGATGACGACGAGTGCGATCAACACCTGCCCCACCGGGTCGCCGAGCACGCCGGTCTGTGCGGGGGTGTTCCCGATACCGGTTCCGAGATCGGAGGCGATAGCGGGCATACGTACGGTCATATCCCGCTAGACGATAACGAGACGTATAAACGCCCGGCATATGTACTCAGAAACTGATATATTTAGGGCTGAAACCGAGTTTCGCATTCGGACGATGCTGTCGTTTCCTACGCCGGACCTCTCCCGTAGAACGCACCGACTCCACCGTTGAACCCCCCTTCGTTTCCGATGCGATCACCGTTGAGTCTCCCGATAATTCGGTTTTGAATTCAGTTTCACTCCGGTCCACCTATGCTTTTGTAGACGGAGCATGTTACGTGTATTCGAACCGATTTCGGAGCCGTACGCGTCGGACGAACGTTACATACGCAATCGGATAGGTACACGCCCATCGGACCGGGAAACCCGAACGTACAAGGGTCCGCTACGCCAGTACATCAACACTACGGATGATCCACATCACACGCACATCGATCGAGGTGGCCGTCGAATGAGCAGCGACGGCGTCTCCGCGGACGAACTCGAATTACCGATCAAACGCACCACCGGCGAGACGATGGAGGAACGTCTCACGGGTAACGCCTACCATAACATTCTGCCCGCGAGGTACCTCCGTAAGAACGCGGACGGAGAGCCAATCGAGGATCCCGAGGAGCTGTTCGACCGTGTCGCGCGCAACGTCGCGCTCGCGGAGGCAGTCTTCGAAGCCGAGAAGCAGGGCGTCGAGGTCACAGTTACCCCCGACCAGATCAAACCCGATCACCCACGTCGCAACGAGCTCGCCGAGGAGGTGTTCGGTGCGGGTGTCTCCGTTGACGACGACGTCGAAACCGCGCTCACCGCGCACAACGTCAACAAATTTGCCTACGACACCGTCGTCTCCGAGCTCCCGGACAGCGTCCGTGACCACGTCGAGGAGACCGCGGCGACGTTCCGTGACGGGATGGAGTCGCTTTCGTTCATGCCGAACTCGCCGACTCTGATGAACGCCGGCGACGAACTCCAGCAGCTCTCCGCCTGTTTCGTCGACTCGCCCGACGACGACATCACCGACATCCATCAAACCGCCAAGGAGGCCGCTGAGGTCTTCCAGAGCGGGGGCGGCATGGGGTATGCCTTCTGGAAGCTCCGGCCGTACGGCGACGCCGTCGGCTCCACGGGCGGGATCGCCTCCGGGCCGATCACGTTCATGCGGACGTTCGACCAGATGTGTGAGACGATCGCGCAGGGCGGCGCCCGACGCGGCGCACAGATGGGCGTCATGCGCGTCTCCCATCCGGACGTCATCCAGTTCATCCACTCGAAGAACAAGGACGTCTCGCTGGCCCACTCGCTGCGCCTGAACGACCCCGACGACTTCACGCACAACTCCTTCGCGGACGCCCTCGAAGAGGCCCGCGACCTCATCGACGAGGACGGGAAAGTACCCGAACACCTCCGGAACGCGGTCGAGGGCCACCTCTCGAATTTCAACATCAGTGTCGGCGTCACCGACGACTTCATGGAGGCACTGTACAACGACGAGGAGTTCACCTTCACCAACCCGCGCACGGAGGAGCCCCACGTCGCGACGCCGGAGACGAAAGAGATCTACGAGATGTTCGGCCTCGGCGAGCACGTCGAGGTTGGCGAGGTGCTCTCGATCCCCGCACAGGAGCTGTGGGACGACATGATCGAGGGCGCCCACGAGAACGGCGAGCCGGGCGTCATCTACCTCGAACGCGTGAACAAGGAACACTCGTTCGACGTGGAGGAGAATCCCGACCACCGGATCCTCGCGACAAACCCCTGCGGCGAGCAGCCGTTGGAGGAGTACGAGGCCTGTAACCTCGGTCACATCAACCTCTCGACGCTCGCGGCGCAGGACGCGCCCGACTGGCGGGTCTGGTCCGCGGAGCACGCCGACGAGTACGAGTCGAAGGAGGCCGCCATGTCGGCGTTCTTGGAGGAGGCGATCGACTTCGAGGAGTTCGACGAGCGGATCGAGTACGGGACCCGATTCTTAGAGAACGTGGTCACGATGTCGGACTTCCCGGTCGAGAAGATCGAACAGACGGTCCGTGACATGCGGAAGATCGGGCTGGGGATCATGGGGCTCGCACAGCTGTACATTCAGCTCGGGATTCAGTACGGCACCGAGCCGGGCAACGAGGTTGCCCGCCAGCTGATGACGCATATCAACCACCAGTCGAAACAAACCTCACACGAACTCGCTGAGGAGCGCGGCGTGTTCAACGACTGGGAGGACTCGAAGTACGCGAACCCCACCGAGTACCGCGACTGGTTCGAGCACTACACCGGTCTTGACGCCGACGAGTGGGAGGGCGGCTTCCCGATCCGCAACCACAACACGACGACGATCGCGCCCACGGGCACGACGTCGATGATCGGCAACACGACGGGCGGCTGTGAGCCCATCTACAACGTCGCCTACTACAAGAACGTCTCCGACGACG
>CAYRWH010000190.1:0-3880 GCA_964427935.1 uncultured Halobellus sp.
GGTGTTCGATCCCGCGGAGGGACGGCTGCTCCCCGGCGACACCGGTCACGCGCGAATACGGTTCAAGTTCCGTCCGTATCTGATCGAGGAGGGTCAGCGGTTCGTCTTCCGCGAGGGGTCGAGTAAGGGCGTCGGAACGGTCCGAAACGTGGAGTGACTACGGTTTCTTCTCTCGTTGTTCTCGTCGCGCCTCAATCGCTACCGTCCTCATCACCGCCGTCTACGACCGAAACCAACTCCATCAGCGGATACCCGTCCCGCATCGTCATTTGAGTGTTGACGACGACCCCCTCGTGGTCGATTCGCATCTCGACGTCCATCAGCGACCCCGTGAGTTCGGTGTACCCGTTCTCGTGATCGATCGCGTCCGCGACGCGGTCGTCGTGAATCTTGACGCTCACGGACTCACAGAACGGCTGGTTCTCGATCGATTCCGCCATCGCAGTCTCCAGACTCCGCGTGCTCGACGGGCTCACGGGCGTCCCTGCGAACTGGTGGTACAGCGAGCCAAACTTGATACCCGCCTCGAAACACGCTTGCTGAGCGTCGCTTGCCATGTCGACACTGCGGTCGCGTCGGCCTAAGGGGCTTCGGAGGGATCCGAGACGCCCGTCTCGGAACCGGTTGACGACCGGTCATCGTCGACTTCGCCACACAGCGTCTCAACCTCAAGCGGTTCGATCCCCTGCTCTTCGAGACATCGTTCCAGCAGTGGCACCCGGTCGGCAAAGTCCTCGGGGTTGTGTGCGTCGGTCCCAGCAACGAATTGGACGCCGTGGTCGCGGAACACTCTGATGAACGGTTCAGTGGGGTGAAAGAGATCGAACTCGCCCCGCTTCCCGGCTCGACCGGCGTTGATCTCTGGAACGGTCCGAGAGTCCGCGCAGGCGGCCGCAACCCGCTCTCGATGGGCGTCGGTGGTGAGTCCGTTGAGCGCCGGGTGGTTCTCCACGAGATCCACGTGTGCGAGCACGTCGAACAGCTCCGAGTCGACCAGCGAAACGACCGCGTCGTAGTACTCGTCGACGAACGCCCGACGCTCTGCGTCGCTCGCATCGGTGAACGACTCGAACGGAAACACCTGTTTGCCGGCGACGTAGTGGACGCTTCCGAGCGCGTAGTCAAAACCGGCGTCGGCGAGGAACGCCTCGATTTCGGGCTCTAATTCGGGCTCGTAGTCCATCTCGACGGCGTCATAGACAGACAGGTCGGTGCGGGCATCGGCGATCCCGATCGCCTCGCGGCGACGGGTGTACGTCTGATCGAAGTTGCGGTTCCACAGCAGTCGTTCGTCCCGCCACGTTCGGCTCAAGCTACAGTGGTCCGCGAATCCGACCGCATCGAGCCCGGCCGCCTCGGCGGCGTCGAGCATGAGCGGGATTCCGGATCCGTCCGAGTAGGACGTATGTGTGTGGATGTCGACCGTCACTATCGAACGGAGGGCCTCGACCGGAGTAAGGCCGTCGGGAAACGACATCGATCCGAACAGCTGTACTCTGTTGTCACACCGGGAGCAGCTGGGGGGAAACTTCTGTCTGGCACGTCGGAACCGAAGGCGTTTGGTGCGGGCGACGGGATCGGAGCGTATGAACACCCTGTGTATCACGGGCGGTCGGGTGCTGCGGCCCGACGGTCGCGTAGAGCGGGCGGATGTCGTCGTCGACCAAGATGCGGGAACGATCCGTGCGGTCGGTGCCCCAGACGAGGTCGCGGACGCGGTCGACGCGGCGACGGAGACGCTCGACGCCGAGGAGTCGCTCGTGATCCCCGGACTCGTTAACGCGCACACGCACGTTGCGATGACGCTTCTGCGGGGGTACGCCGACGACAAACCGCTCGATGCGTGGCTCCGAGAAGATATCTGGCCCGTCGAGGCCGAACTTACACCCGACGACATCGAGGCGGGCGCCGAACTCGGCGTCGTCGAGATGATCCGGTCGGGAACGACCGCGTTCGCGGATATGTACTTCGCGGTGGACCGCGTGGCCGATGTCGTCGACCGCGCCGGACTCCGTGCGCGACTCGGGCACGGTGTCGTCACGGTCGGGAAAGACGCCGATGCGGCGACCGCGGACATCGAGGAGAGCCTCGCCGTCGCCGTGGAGTTGGACGGCGCCGCGGACGGCCGGATCCGGACCGCGTTCATGCCGCACTCCTTGACGACCGTCGGCGAGGAGTTCCTCCGGGAGGGCCTCGACCGCGCGGCCGACGCCGACGTTCCGGTTCACCTCCACGCGAACGAGACGGTCGACGAGGTCGAACCGATCGTGGAGGAGCGCGACCAGCGCCCAATCGAGTACGCTGCCGGGATTGGTGCGCTCGGTGAGACGAGTTTCTTCGCACACGGGGTCCACGTCGACGACAGGGAGATCGATCTGCTCGCGGAGTCGGGGACTGCGGTCGTCCACTGTCCGGCATCCAACATGAAACTCGCGAGTGGGATTGCTCCCGTCCAGCGCATGCGCGACGCGGGTGTCACGGTCGCGCTCGGCACCGACGGCGCGGCCTCGAACAACGACCTCGACCTGTTCGACGAGATGCGCGACGCCGCGATGGTCGGAAAGCTTGCCGCCGAGGACGCGAGCGCGGTGCCCGCACAGACCGCCGTGGAGATGGCGACCGCCGCCGGAGCGGACGCGCTCGGACTGCCGGGCGGCCGGATCGCGGAGGGGGAAGCCGCCGACCTCGCCGTGGTCGACCTCGACGCGCCCCACCTGACCCCGGTGCACGACCCGGTTTCACATCTCGCGTACGCGGCGGGCGGGAGCGACGTTCGCCACACGGTGTGTGACGGCCGGGTGCTCATGCGTGACCGGAACGTGCTCACGCTTGACCCCGAGGCCGTCCGCAAGCGCGCGGTCGAGGCCGCAAGCGATGTCGTCGCCCGCGCTGAGAGTGGTGACTGAGGGCGATTCGACGCGGTACGCTTGTGCCCTCGAACAACGGCGGTTCACCCGGATCAAACCGAGCTAAATCGGGCGTAATCCGGCTTAACGGAGTCCCCCTTTTAGGGTATCTCCCCGCTATGGTCGAATCGTCATGAGCACACGAACGAGAAACGTCCTGCTGGTTGCGGTTGTCGCCGTCGTTGCGCTCGGCGGGATCGCCGGCGTCGCGGCCGCGGATGGCGATCTGAGTATCGGCGTCGACGACAACGACGGCGAGCCGACGGTCACCGTGACCGAGAACGACAGCGCGGTTGCGAACGCCGAGGTAACCATTGAGACGGTCGACGAGAACGCCACGTACGCGGGTGAAAACGAGACATACGTCACCGACGAGGCCGGAACGGTCGTCCTCCCCGCTGCTGACGAGGACGTGACGGTCGAGATCACGGCCGCACACCAGAACGAGACGGTCACGGTGACGGTCGATCTCGAAGCGCCGGCTGACCTCGCCGTCACGGTCGACGGCGCTGACGACGACCCCGTCGTGACGGTAACTGACGGCAACGAGACGGTCGAAAACGCGTCTGTGACCGTCGAGACGGTCGATGAGAATGCCACCTACGCCGGAGTCGGAAACTACACGACCGACGCGAACGGCACGGTCGACCTCCCGGTTCCCGAGACGAACGTTACAGTCGAGGTGACTGCCGAGTACGAGGGCCAGACGGCGTCGACGACCGTCGACCTGATTGCCGAGGCGGACGACGAGACGGGCTCGTTCGGTGACCTCGTTCGGTCGTTCGTCGCCTCGATTGACGACCGCGCTGGTGGCATCGGATCGGCGGTCTCCGACTACGTGACCGAGAACAACCCGGGTAACGCGCCGGATCACGCCGGTAACGGAACTGATGCCGGTCAGGGTCCACCGGATCACGCTGGTAACGGAACTGATGCCGGTCAGGGTCCACCGGACCACGCCGGTAACGGGAGCG
>CAYRWH010000191.1:0-3845 GCA_964427935.1 uncultured Halobellus sp.
TCGGGCAACGCGACGCTTGGGTGCGCGAGCTGCTTTCGGAGGCGGGATCGGCCGCCCTTGCCGATGCCGGTATCGACGGGGATGACCTCGATCACCTGTACGTCTCGAACATGGCGAGCGGGGAGTTCGAGGGACAGACGGGCGTCCCGAACGCGCTCGCCCACGACCTCGACGCCATGCCTGCCTACACCGCGCGGATCGACCAGACCTCCTCGTCGGGCGGTGCGGGCGTGTACGCCGCGTGGCAGTCGATCGCTTCGGGTGCGAGCGACCTCACGATGTTGGTCGGCGGCGAGAAGATGACCCACCGGACGACCGCGGAGGCGACCGACGTGATCGCGTCGCTCACCCACCCGGTCGAGTACAAACACGGCGTCACGCTCCCCTCTTTCGCCGGACTCACCGCGCGGCTCTATCTCGACCAGTACGACGCCCCGCGCGAGAGCCTCGGCAAGGTCGCGGTGAAGAACCACGCGAACGGCGTGGACAACCCGCACGCCCAGTTCCGGAAGGAAGTCGACCTCGACACCGTCTTGAAGTCGCCGGTCGTCGCCGACCCCCTCCGGCTGTACGACTTCTGTCCGATCACGGACGGCTCCGCGGCGCTCGTGTTCTGTCCCGAGTCCGTCGCCGCCGAGTACGTTCCTGAGGACGAGTACGCCGTGGTTTCGGGAATCGGTGGCGCGACCGACACCCACGTCGTCCACGAGCGCGCGGATCCGACGACGATGGGCGGTGTCGCCGACTCCTCCGATATCGCCTACGAGATGGCTGGTATCGGCCCGGACGACGTCGACGTGGCGGAGCTCCACGACATGTTCACCATCCTCGAGTTCCTCCAGAGTGAGGACCTCGGCTTCTTCGAGAAGGGTGAGGGATGGAAAGCGGTCGAAGCGGGCGTCACCGACCGCGACGGCGACCTCCCGATCAACACCTCGGGCGGGCTCAAATCGAAGGGCCACCCACTCGGGGCCAGCGGCGTCGCACAGGTGTACGAGATATTCGAGCAGGTCACCGGTGACGCCGGCCCGCGGCAGGTCGAGGCGAGCACGGGACTCGCGTGTAACGTCGGTGGGTTTGGCAACTGCGTGACCACGACGATTCTGGAGGGTACCCAATGAGTGAACACGAATCCGATACGGAATCCGACGGCGACGGACGAACGTTCGAGGCGGCCGAGTACGCGGGTGGCGCGGTGTCGTACCCGCCGCACCCGGTGGGACCGGACGGAACCGAACGAGTCGGGACGATCGACCTCCGCGAGTACGAGGCACGCGTTATTACGTGGACGACCTCGACGGCGACACCGCCCGGCGTCAGAGAGCCAAACACGCTCGCAATAGTCGAGTTCGAGATGGGAGACGACTACGACGGGCCGCCAGTTCGCGCGCTCGGGCAGGTCGCGAAACGCAACGGATCGGCAGGCAACGACGAGCAGTTCGATGTTGAAATCGGAGACCGCGTCGAGCCCGTCTACGCCGACGAGCTGCGCGAACCGGGTGCCGGTATCCGCGAACCCGAGAGTCAAGGTTGGGACGGGTTCCGGTTCCGATCGGTCCACCACTGAATCACTCGACTCGGGTCGATCCGGTCACACTCTCGTATATTCCCCGAGGCGCGTGCCATCCAGCAGGTACGCGTCACCGGTCGGAAGCGCGTCGGGGAGGTACGGCGCGAGGAACGATTGGCCGTCAACATTGACCCACGTCCCTCCCGAACGCTCGTTGAACGCGGGGAAGACGACGAGTTCGGGCGGATCCACAACCCCGCCCGTACTCGTACTGTCGTTCTCGACGAACGCGTCAGGCTCGATCCGCCCGCGGAGCCACGCGCGCTCGACACGCGACCCACCAACCGAGTCTGACAACCTGACCTGTGGATGCTCGTGGCCCATACACACCACGTCGGCAGCGAGCAGTTCGGGATCGGGCCACGTGTGACCGTGGACGACACCCACCCCACCGGCCGGGCCATCGTCGGCAGCGGCGCGGCCGCCCGCATCTTCCTCTCGGCCGAGAATCGCTCCTGTTGCGTTGATGATGTCGATCGTGTCGGCGAACGCCTCAGCGACCCCCGTGTCGTGGTTCCCCGCAACGAGCGTCATCGGAACGCGGTCGGTGACCGCCTGAACGAGTTCGGCTATCTCGTCGTGTTCGTCACCTTCTGGTGTGCCGATTCGGTGGGCCAGATCGCCGAGGACGACCATCCGGTCGGCGTCGGTCTCGGCGATGAGTCTACAGAGTCGCTCGCGGCGCTCGTCGGCCCGGGAGTCGAGTTCGACGCCGCGCTCGTATCGCAGGCCGACCTCGATGCCGGCGTGGATGTCCGCCACGAGCAGCGCGCGCTCCGCTCCGAGATCGGCGACGGCCGCCGGCTCGCCAACGACCGGCTCGACGGCGACCGCTCCGGTCGCGGCCATCAGATCGGCTTGAGTACGCCCTCGGTCGGCTCGTAACACTTCCCGCTCATCAGGGCGTCTTGGATCGCGTCCTCGACGGCCGCCTCACTGGTCCCGTGTTCCGACACCACTGCCTCGACGACGGCGGCGCGGTCCGCGCCGTCACCCTCATCGAGAGCGCCCATCGTCTCGACGGCCGCGGCTTCGAGGTCGACATCGTCAGGGTCCGCTTCGGTATCGTCGTCGGTCGATTCAGGGTCTGCTGTTGTTGAGTCGCGGGTAGCGTCACCGTCGACAGTGTCACCGTCGCGGCCTGAATCGTCGTCGCCGTCGACGGGATCCGGATCACCCGGCTCCGGCGTTTCCGACAGCTCCTCGGGATCGGGGACATCGATGTCGGCTTCACCGGGCTCGCTCACTTCCCCGCCGGTCGAGAAGTCGGTGCCGAACTCCGATTCGATCTCCTCGCGCTCCTCGTCGTCGAGCTCGTACATTTCGCTCGATTGGTCTGCGTCCGCAGTCGGAGCCTCCGCGTCTGGTTCCTCTGTGTCGAGTTCGGCGTCATCGCCATCGGGGAGATCCGAGCCGTCATCGAAGTCGCCCAGTCCGGAGTCGTCGAGTCCGGAGCCGTCGAGCGAGCCGTCCTCAAAGTCGTCGAGGCCGCCGGACTCCTCGTTAGCAATCCCGTCGACCTCGTCGTCGAAGTCGCTAACCTCGTCGTCGAAGTCGTTGGCCGCATCGTCGAACGCACCGATCTCATCGGTGGACTCGTCGATTCCATCGTCGGCCGTCACCTCCGTCCCGGTTGTTTCTGACTCGGCCAGTCCTGTCGCGGTTGATTCCGCCTCAGTCGGCTCCCTCCCGACCGAGTCGGATCCGGTGGGTTCGTCGGTCCCGCCTGCGGGGTCACCTGCCGAAACGGCCGCGGAGTCGTCGGCGAGTTCGGTGCCGTCACCGTCGACGGTTGCGGTGTCCTCGTTGCGGCTCCCGGTCGTCGTGCTGGCAGCGTCTGCCACGATCCGCACGTCGGTCTCGGGCAGTGTCCCGATCGACGCCGTTCCGCCCTCGTCGGGCGTGATGTCGGGAGTACGAACCTCCTCGCGCTCCCCTGCGATCAGCTCTAGGGCATCGACCGCCAGTCGGCGGATCGCTTCGACGTAGGCGGCCGAGGTATCGTAGTGGTCGATCGCTTTCGGGATCCCTGCCGCGAGCGACGCTGGTGCTCCCCCTGACTCCAACGCGGCCCGGAGCTCCTCCCCTCGCAGCTCCGAGTCGAGTGCGCGTTCGAAGACGGCGAGCCGATCAAGTGTCGCCTCGGCCGCGGAGACGACCCACCGGTCGCGGACGTCCGCGTCCACCTCGTTGAGGCTCTCCGGACGCACTGAGGTGAAGACGCGGTCGGAGTCCTCCGGCTCGAACGTCCGGGCCTTCCCGGTCAGCGCGACGA
>CAYRWH010000192.1:0-3770 GCA_964427935.1 uncultured Halobellus sp.
CGTTGCCAGCGAGCGCGTGACACAGCATGTCGGTCAGCGCGCCGCCGCCCTGTTTCTCGCCGTCCCAGAACCACGCCGAGTGGGGACCCGCGTGTTCCGCCTGTGCCCGGGCGAGATACGGCCGCCCGGCCTCCCGTCCCCGCGACCACAACAGCTCTCGCATCCCGCTGATGTCGGGTTCGTGCGGCCAGTTCTCCAGATAGGCGTGTGGCACGCCGGCGGCCTCGACGCGGTCGAGGATCCGCGTCGCTTCCGTGAGGTTCCGGGCGATCGGCTTCTCCATAGCGATTCCCTGAAGCGTTGCGCCGTCTTCGAGCGCGTCGACCGCCTCGTCTATCACGTCGACGCGGGTAAAATTCGGTGAGGTGACCCAGAGCCCGTCGACCGCGGGGTTCGCGACCAATCCCGCAACGGAGTCGGCCACGGTCGGATCACCTCTGTTTTCCTCACGGCACGTCTGTGCGACCGTTTCCGCCGTACTTCGAGTTCTGTTCTGGAGTCCCGCGACGTGGACGCCGGGAAGGTACTCGACGCTCGGGAGGTGTCGTTCACGCGTGATGAACCCGCAGCCGACGACGCCGATACCGAATCCGTCAGTGCTCATGTGTGGTTCCGCTCCCCGGGAGCGTATAGTTCACACGGTGGTTGTCGTTTCCCGACTCGACGGGGGAGCCGGAGGCGTAGCGGGGTGCTCACCGGAAGGGCAGCCAACGGCGTGGCGGGGCATTTGCCGGGGAGTCCGGCGACCCTCAGAGGGTGTCAAACTCGATAACGGACTTGATCCGGTCGTCGTCGCTCTCGAACGCCGACTCGACCGCCTCTGGAGCGAAGGCGTCGGTGATCACGGCTTCGGCGAGCCAGTCGGGGAACGCCGCCAGCGTGTCGAGTGCGGTTCGGAAGTGTGGAACGCTGGAGTTAACGCTGCCGACCAGCGCCTTGTTCGACAACACGAGTTCCCGGTGAAGCCGTCCCGCATCGAGGGAGAGCGAGTGGTCGCCGGGGATTCCTAACAGCGCACCGACGCCGTTGGGCGCGAGCAGGTCGACCGTCTCGAAGGCGTGAGGCGCGTGACCGGTCGCCTCTATCACGAGATCCATCGGTTCGTGGACACCGGATATCTCACGCAACGAGTGTTCACGAGAGTCGACGTATGTCGCTCCGAGTCGTTCGACGATGTCGATCGTTGGGTCCGGGCGGTCACGCCGCCCGAGACAGTAAAGTCGGTCGAACCCGGCCGCCTCCAACAGTCCGACCGATAACAGCCCCAGCGGGCCGTTTCCGAGTACCATCGCGCTCTCAGGAGTCCACTCGAATCCGGATCGTGACGCGCGTGCGAGCGAGAGCGCCTTCTCGACGTTGCTGATCGGCTCGATCAGGAACCCGGTCTCCGCGAACGCGGATGGAACCGGGACGAGAAACTCCGCCGGGCTGGTAACGTACTCGGCCATGAAGCCGTGCGCGCCGGCAATCCCACGCTCGACGTAGTGCCCCTCTGGAGCCATGTCCGGCTCCCCGCGCTCAAAGTACTCGGTCGAGCCTCCCTCGACCGGCCGGCGAACCGTCGGGACCACGACCTGCCCTACGTCGAGGCCGGTCCCGTTGGGATCCTCGACGACGCCGATCGCCTCGTGACCTAACACGAGGTGTGACTGCCCTTCGGGATAGCCGCCGTGGCCCCCCGCGATCACCTCGTGGTCGGTCCCGTCGATACCGACCCGGAGGATCCGGACTAGCGCCTCGCCCGGAGCTGGCTCCGGACGCTCGATCTCGCGGACGTGTGGGGCGTCTGTCTCGGACGTCACGACGACTGCGCGCATCGCGGTCACTCCCCTCCCGCGCTACCGCCGGTAACACGCTCGGCCAGCGAGACGATCCGCTCAACGACGTAGTCGGCCTCCTCGTCGGTGAGACACATCGGGTTGAGCGTGAACTCCCCGTCGGCGATCGAGTCGGCACCGACGAACACCCGGGGAGCCTCTGACCGGAGTCGACCGACGAGATCGGCTGCGGATCCGTCGCCTTCGACCGTGACGACGACCTCGGGAGCGACCGACCGGCCACTCGTGTCCACCCGCGCCGAGAGCCCGGTCGCGGCCGCCACGCCCGCGGACAGCCGCTCCGCACGGTCGTGCCACTCGGTGTCGCGGGCCCCCTCGTCCTCCTCGAGAAACGCGTCGAGCGCGGCGAGCAGCCCGGCGAGTTCCTCTTTTCCGACCTTGAGCGGACGACCGATCCCTTGTTTCGGGACGCCGTCGAGCGAGTCGGCGTCGACCAACCGCGACGGTGGGTCCCAGACCGCTTCGGCGGCGTGCATGTCGAGTTGCTGGCGAGCAACCGAGCGGATCAGATCCCTCCGACCCGCAAGTATCCCCGTGGTCTGCGGGCCGCGAAGCCCCTTCCCACCGCTAAACGCGACGAGATCTGCGCCCTGCTCGGTGAACCAAGAGAGGTTCGACGCGGGCGGTACCTCCGCGGCGGCGTCGACGATTACAGGAACATCGTGCTCGTGAGCGATCGCACACACCTCGTCGAGCGGCGGCGTTCCGTAGGCTTTGTACACGTGACCGATCGCGACCGTGTTCTCGTCGATTGCGTCCGCGTACTCCCACGGTTCGACGTCTCGTGAGCCGGTCCCGAGATACCGGTCGTTCGTGCCGACCTCGACGATAGACGCTCCGGCGGTCCGAAACGCGTGGTCGTAGCCGGTTCGGTGGGTCCGTGGCATCACAATCTCGTCGGCGACTCCGGTCGTGTCGGGGAGTCGCGACATAGTTCCGAGGTCGTCGCCGGCGATACACGCGGCAGCAGCCAGCACCATCCCGCCGGCCGCACCGTTGGTGACGTAGCCGGCCTCCGCGCCGGTGACCTCAGCGATTCGGTCGCTCGCGGCGGCCTGTAGGTCGGAGAGTCGGACGAACGACTCCGCGGCCTCGGCCATCGCGTCGACGGCCTCCGGCCGGATCCGGCTGCCGCCGATGCGCGTCTTCGTTCCCGTCGCGTTGATGACTTCCGGGACCCCCCACCGGTCGTAGACGGTTTCGCGGTTCATACACACCCTGTCGACGCCGCAGTCATATACTCCATGGTCGGGAGGTTGATGCGACCCAGCTCGTGTATATACCCGTCGTCAGTCACTCACGATTAAACTCGTGGGCTTCCGCCCCCGGAACCAACGTGATTCGGCCGTCGATTGAGCTACCCACCGCTAAAGCGGTGGGATTCAGCGTGGACTCCCGTTCTGGCCCGATCAGGGGCAGGAGAATAGCCTCCGTTCACGTTCAACATCCCGCTGTTCAAGCGCACGCCCAAGGGTGCGCCTCCGTCGCCTCCAGTTTGGTTGCGACGGAGATACCGTAACCCGATGTTTTTCGCGGCGTTGTAGTCCGCGTGGTTTTCGTATCCGCACTTCAGACACTCGAAAGCCTCGTCGTCGCGGTTGTCGGAATGGGTGAACCCGCAGTGCGAGCAACGCCGCGACGTGTTCTCAGGAGTAACCTGCTTGACCACAATACCGTATTCTTCCGCCTTGTACTCGACGTACTCGTAGAGGCGGTCGAACGCCCACTTGTGCCCCCACGACGCCCCAGTTCGCTCACGAATGTCGGTCAAGTCCTCGAATGCGATCACCGAACACTCGTTCTCACGGGCTTCAGCGACGAGGTCGTTGCTGATACGGTGAAGCAGTAGCTTGAACCGACCGTCTTCTTTGCGCCCAACGGACTGGATGTTCTGGTGTGCCCAGCGCGTTCCGCACTGCTGGAGATCGCCAC
>CAYRWH010000193.1:0-3762 GCA_964427935.1 uncultured Halobellus sp.
GGACTCACGAGTTCGTCGATCCGGAACTCCGGGAACTCTCCGAGCAGCTCTTTTAAGCGATCCAGTTCCTCGTCGGTACAGTCCATCACCACTTCGGTCCCGACGAGCTGGATCCATGGCGGCAGCTCACCCCCGTCGGAGGTGTCGCTGTCGGGGTCGACATCGACGGTCATCACGTCGCTCGACCGGGCGCGGTGGGCTGTCGCCGCGTCGGCGAACAGCGAGCGACGCTCGGACTCGGTCGCAGCGTCGAATCTGGTCATATCACGGCTTCGTCGTTCGCGGTATATAAGCGATCAGTCCCGATCCGTCTCTGCCAGCACGTCTTCGACGAGTTCGAGGGTCCGCTCCGCCTCCCGAACCCGGTCGTCGATCGCACCGGATTCGAGCAGCGCGAGTTCCGGGCCGTCGAGCGCGCTGTGAACCTCTGCGGCGCGTC
This sequence comes from uncultured Halobellus sp., assembly GCA_964427935.1. GTDB lineage: Archaea > Halobacteriota > Halobacteria > Halobacteriales > Haloferacaceae > Halorubrum. The sequence goes on from CAYRWH010000193.1 coordinate 440, forward strand.
GGAGGCGTTCGTACTCGTCCGAGCGGGCCAGGTCACGGACCGATCGAAGGGTTGCCACGGTCTCATCGTCCGCGATACGTGAGACCAGCGGGATCAGCTCGTCGATTTCGTAGGCGAGTTCGTCCCCCGGCGCGGGCGGCCAGTCGATCGTCAACGGCGCGCCGTCGATCCGGTCGAGGTATGTCTTATGAACAGCGACTGCGGTGCGGAGCGCCCCGGCGTCGTCGACGTAGTGGTCGAGCTTCGAGTTGGAGTAATCGGCGTACTCAAGCAGCGTTGGCAGCGGCTCCTCCCCAGCCGCGTACTCGTCGACGTACTCCCGCAGATCCGGCGGCGGGAGGTCGATGTCGACGAACGGGGTGTCGTCCGCACGCTCGACGAAATCGAGGACATCGCGGGCCGAGGCCGACCGGTAGAACGAGCGGAACGCCTCTAAAACCGACTCGTTGTACCCTTCGACTGGGTCACGGAGTCGGTCGACATCGGCGTCCAGATCCGCGTCCGCCATGTCGGCCACGCCGTGGAGCTCCGCGAGGCGATCAGCGAGGTCGTCGCGAGCGTCACGAGCCGCCTTCCGAGCGGCTCGGTAGTTCTCGCCTGCCTCGTCGCGCTGGGTCAACAGGTCGACGTACTCCTCGGCGGGTTCGAGCGCGTCGCGTGCGGCCGCGAAGTCGCTCCCCGAGAGCCGTCGTTTATCCACCGCGTCGTCGGCGGCAGCGAACGCCGTCGCGGCGAGTGCGTCGTCGGCGACGTTCGTCGCGTTCGCAAAGGCACCCTCGAACTGGACGTACGATTTGAAATCGCCGCTGCCGACCGCGTCGTCCTCGTACTGGTCGAGAACGCGGTGGGCACGCCGATACGCGTCCGCGGCGGCCTCAACACGATCCTCGCCGAGATCCGTAATCCGTGATTCGATCCCTCGAAGCTCGTCGTATCGTTCCCGGAGTTCGGCTGCCGCCTCGCCGGCGGCACGGATCGGACCAGCATCAGGTTGTGACTCCGCTGACCCCATCAGTACACCTCGTCAGGATCGAACACACGTTCTCCCACGTGTTCGCCGTCTACGGTCCGGTGGAAACACGAGCGGTGTCCGGTGTGACACGCACCACCCGACTGATCGACGACGTACAGAAGTGTGTCGGCATCGCAGTCGACACGGATCTCCCGTACGGACTGGGTGTGCCCCGAGGATCCACCCTTGTGCCAGAGTTCGTCGCGGGACCGGGAGTAGTAGTGTGCCTCGCCGGTCTCCCGGGTCTGTTGGAGAGCCTCCGGCGAGACGTACGCGAGCATCAACACCTCGCCGTCCGCGGCGTCCTGTGCGATCGCCGGAACGAGTCCGTTCTCGCCGAAGTCAACATCGACCTCGGACGCGGCGTTGACCTCGGACGCGGCGTTGACCTCGGACGCGGCATCGTCCCCGTCGCCGACATCCGCCTCGCCGTCCGTGTCGGTCTGCGTCATACGTCGAGGAACGCGTGCGGGTCGAATAGGCCTTGTGTCTGTCTCCGTTCTGGTCACTCATGCCGCAACACGAGCGCGTCGCCGTCGGCGTACGCGTCCGCTCTGCGGTCGACCACGATGAATCCGAGCGAGTCGTACAGCGAGAGTGCGGGGTCGTTCTCGGGATGTGCCTGTAGCGTCACCGGGCCGTCCACGTCGCGGAGGACCGCCGAGAGGAGTCCTCGGGCGCGACCCTCCCGCCGAAACGCGGGGTCGACGACGAGTTCTGCCAAATGACAGCCCGATCGGTTCGGCGCGTCGACTGGAAGGAGATATCCGACGACTCCCCCCGCTTGGTCAACGCTCACTAGCACGTCGCCAGCGACGAGTCCGTACTCCAGAAGGTCCGTACTCGGCTGTCGAAGATGGGATTGAAGCTCACGAATTCGGGTTGTGTCCGTCGGTTTCGCGACTCGGACCCGTGAATCCGGATCGGTCGAGTGGCTCATACAAGAGTGATGCCAACCACAACCGCGACAGCCGCACCCGATACGGTCGCGAGGAAATTCACCGTCTGGTTCCCGATCCGTCCACCCTCTATCACCGCGCCGAGGAGACTATCGACGGTCATGCCGCCGACACCGGCGGCAGCGACGACCGCACCCCCGACGACCGGATCGCCGACTGGCATCGACGCGCCGGCAATGGCGCCGATAAGGACCGCTCCGAAGAGTCCAGCGAGTTCACCCTGCCACGTCACCGCGCCGTCAGTGCCCGGTTCGACGCGCCGGAGCGTCGTTATCAGCCTCGGTCCGTCGAAGAGTCCGCCAATCTCGGAGGAGAGCGTGTCCGCAAGTGCGGTGGCGAACGCGCCGGCGAACGCGAGCGCGAACACGGTTGCGGGAATATCGGCGTGGTCGGTCGCCGCGTACCCCAATAGGGCAACCAGCGCGACCGCGGAGTTCGCGAGCACGTTTCCGATCCCCCGAGCCCCTTCGTTCTCCTGTGCGACCCCGCGGTCGGCCTTCTCGTCGAATCGGTACTTCGAGGCGAGCGCGCCGATCGAGTAGAACGTGATCAACACGAGGAACCAGCCGGACCCACCGAGAACCACCGTGAGAAGCGCGAGCAGCACGCCCGTGAGCATCCCGGGGACGGAGGCTGCTCCGAGCGCGTACGAGACGTATCCCAGCCCGACGGTCACCGCGAGCCCAACGCCGATTCCGAGCGCGCTCACCGTCGGATCCATCGTCATGAACCCCCAGACGACGAGCGCGACGATCACCACCGTGAGATGGGCATCTCGATCGTACACGAGAGAGCGTATTAGCGCCGCGGTCAGCGCGGCGACAGCTCCGAGGAACGTAAACACGGGGAGCGCCTCGGCTACCCCGTCTGGTGTGATATCCCCTGCGACGAGCGTAATCGCGGTTTGGCCGGCGATCGCCGCGAGGCCGGCACCGACGAGATAGCCGCCTGCGAGTTCAAACTCGCCGTCGAACCGACGCCCGAACGCCGCTCGTCCGACACGCCCACCACCGACGGCGAGAGCGGCGGCGGCGAACGCGCCGAAGGGGAGCGGAACCCGCGGCCACGTCGCGAACGCGGCGAGTCCGGCAAGCGCGAGCGAGAACGCCCCGATTCCGTACAGTCGCTCGGCCTCACGGTCGCCGGGAAGCGCGAGCGTCTCGAACCACTCGCCGTCACGTATTCCGAAGAGAAACAGCCCGGCAAGCGCGAGGAACGGCACGACTGCGGCGTCGCCCAGCGTCGGCGTGATCACCACGAGCGCGGCCATCGCGGCGAAGGCGCTCGCGCGTCTGGACCTCCGATTCACACGCGGAATACCCCCGACGACCACTTAACCCTCCCGACAACGG
>CAYRWH010000194.1:0-3760 GCA_964427935.1 uncultured Halobellus sp.
GCGGTAGCGAGGCGAAAGCCCACGGCTTTAGCTGTGGGATGAAGCCGACACGATGGGAGATAGACCACCGTTCGGTGGCTTGACGGGAGTTGTGTCCCGAATCGTTAATTTTGGCCCTCCCGTACTGGGTTGTGACGGTGTTCCCCGGTCGTGGCACGGGGTCTTCGACCCCTACGGACGCTTCGCGTCCACAGCCCGCCGGGTAAGAAAGCCGGAGAACCACGCCACCACGTCCCGGCCTACGGGTCGGACGCGGATGGTGGTATCCAGCAGGCTGAACACCCTGCCGTGGAGCGGAACGCGGTGTTCCGCGCCGAAGCGCCCGGCGCGATCGGGTGGGAAGGCCCGTTTGACCGGGCTGTACGCGCTGGAAAGCACGCTCGGGGTCGTAACCGAGCGGCCACCGTCGAACGCCCCACGCGAAAGCGTACTTGAGGGCCGAGGAAACGCGCAACCTTGAACTCCCCTTCGGGGAATCCCACCCGTGAACGGGTGGGAGGAGGTCAAACTACGTGTTCCCGAGTGTTGAACACCTTCTCATGGGGCAGTACCTCCGGGTCAGGTCCGGAACGAGAGGTCGAGCGTCGATGCGGAGTGAGTCAACGAGCCCATAGAAATGATGTCGACGCCGGTTGCTGCGTACGCAGGGACATCGGCGACCGTGATGGTGCCGCTCGCTTCCGCGAGTACGCCTGCTGGCAGCAGATCGACGCCTCGTGTGAGGGCATCTGGCGAGAGGTTGTCGAAGAGAACGATATCCGCACCGGCCTCGGCTGCCCGAGGACCGTCTTCGGGCCGTTCGACCTCTGCCTCAACCTTCGTCGCGAACGATGCGCGCTCGCGGAACTGTGTGATCGCTGCCTCCAACCCCATCTCGGCGACGTGGTTGTCCTTGACCATCACCATCTGCGAGAGGTTGAGTCGGTGCGTATCACCGCCACCAGCCGCGATAGCGCGCTTCTCGATGCCGCGCAGCCCCGGCGTCGTCTTCCGGGTTCCCGCGATGCGGACATCGTCGCTCTCGGTCCGGGCAGCGTCGACCGCCGCTCGGGTCTTCGTAGCGACCCCCGAGGCGTGCCCGGCGACGTTGACCGCAACACGCTCTCCTCGAAGAATGTCCGTTGCGGATCCGTCAACGCGGAGGAGCGTGTCTCCCGATTCGACGCGTTCGCCGGTGTGTACTGCTCGTTCGGTGTCGACGCCGAGATACTCGAACACTGCGTTTGCGGCGTCGATCCCGGCGGCCACGCCCGTCTCTTTCGCGACCAGCCGGCCGGTCGTCTCGCCGGGGACGTGATTCGTCACGTCGTGATGGCCGATATCTTCCCGAAGCCAGGACTCGATACGGCTATCCGTCAGCATGGGTGGTCGGCGTCGACTGTCGGCGGGTCGACGAGGTGGTGGCAGCCGACCGGCTCGCTGTTCTCGCTCGCGGCTCGTGCGACGAGTAAAGCGACGATCGACGCGGACCGGAGTTCATACAGCGATCGCGAGGTCCGGGTCCGGACGTACGCGTCGACCTCACCCTTCAATCGGCGTAACACCGCCTGCGACCGTCGGAGTCCGTCTGGCGTGCGCTCGATTCCCACCTGCTCGTCCAGTACCCGTCGCAGGCGGTGGAACTTTTCGCGGGCAAAATTTGTCGGGAGATCGGGGTCTCGCTCCAGTAACTCCGGGGGTTCGATGTGCTCGATTTCGTTTCCAACGGCGTCCTCGCCGGCGCGCTGTCCCCAGACCAGCCCCTCAAGTAAGGAGGTGCTTGCCAGACGGTTAGCGCCGTGGACGCCGGTTCGGGCACACTCGCCGACGGCATAGAGCCGATCGAGACTCGCCCGACCGCGGTCATCGACGGCGATGCCGCCACAGAGGAAGTGTTGTGCCGGCGCGACGGGAATGCCTGACTCCCAGTCGACCCCAGCATTCTCGCACTTTTCCGCGAGTTCGGGGAACTCCCCCACGAAGTCGAGCGTGGAGACATCCAACAGGACATCGCCGGTCGCCTCCCGCTCCGTCTCCACGGCCCGCGCGACCACGTCGCGGGGCGCAAGCTCCGCGTCCTCGTGATACTCCGGCATGAAGCGTTCGCCGTCACCGTTCCGGAGCAATCCACCCTCACCCCTGACCGCCTCGCTGATGAGGAAGGTCTCACCGTCCGTCTCGTCCGAATGGACCGCCGTCGGATGGAACTGGATGTACTCCATATCCTCGACGTCTGCGCCCGCAAGCGCCGCCATAGCGATCCCGTCGCCGGTCGCACTCTCCGGGTTCGTCGAGCGGGGGTACAGCGCACCGATGCCGCCCGTCGCGAGCACTGTTGCGCCGGCGAACGTCGGTGCCCACTCGCCGTCTCGTTCCAGCACCGCCCCGTACACCCGTCCCTCGTGACGGATGAGTTCGAGCGCGGCCGTGTCTTCACGGACGGTCACATCGGTCTCGTCGACGACGTAGTTCAAAAACGGGACGTGGACGTGTTTGCCAGTCTCGGCGTTCACGTGGAGGATTCGCGGTTCGTCGTGCGCGGCCTCCTGCCCGTAATCGAAGCCCGACCCGTTCGTGTCGAACGCAACGCCGACGGTCTCGACCAGCAGCTCCTGTACCACGTCGGTAGCATTGTCGACGAGAACCTCGACCGCCGCTGGGTCGGCAGTCCCCGCGGAGGCGTCGACGATATCCCGGGCGAACTGTTCGGGGTCGTCCCGCGAGACGGCGATACCGCCCTGTGCCCACCAGGTCGATGCGTCCTCGGGACGCTCCGCCTTCGTGACGAGCGTGACATCCGCACCCTCGCGGTCCGCGGCCAACGCGGCCGAAAGACCAGCAATACCCGCGCCGACAACGAGAACATCGGTTCGTGTCTCTCTCATATTTCGAGCATCCGGTCGAGTGCGACCTGTGCGAGTTCCCGCTCTTCCGATGCGACTTCGATGACGTTGCGCTCACGTCCCTCGGTAAGCTCTTCGAGAACCCACGTGAGGTAGTTGGGGTCGATCTGGCGCATGGCGTTACAGTCCATACAGGCGTCGCCACAGAGCGGCAGAACGTTCACCTCTGGGTGCCAGCGTGAGAGATGGTTGGTAAGGTGGATCTCCGTCCCTATGGCCCACGTCTCGCCGGGGTCCGCGTTCTCGACCGTCTCGCAGATGGTCGACGTGCTACCCGTCACGTCGGCGGCTTCGACGACCTCGCGGCGACACTCAGGATGAACGACCACGTTCGCGTCCGGGTGGTCCGCGCGAATCTCCTCGATGTGTTCGACTCGGAACCGTTCGTGAACCTGACAGTAGCCGTCCCAGAGGATGATGTCGTTCTCGGTCGCATCCGCTGCGGCGACACCCCCCGGGTTCCACGGGTCCCACTCGACGGTCACGTCCTCCATCCCCAGCCGATGTGCCGTGTTCTCGCCGAGGTGTTTATCAGGTAAGAACAGAACCTTGTCACCTCTCTCGAAGGCGTACTCGAACGCCTTGTGGGCGTTCGAGGAGGTACAAACCAATCCGCCTTGCTCCGCACAGAAGGCCTTCAGGTCCGCGTACGAGTTCATGTAGGTGATGGGGATGATCGTCTCGTCGGTGGCGGCAGTCAACTCCGCCCACGCGGAGTCGACCTGTAGCGCCTCGGCCATCCCTGCCATCGGGCAGGACGCCTCCATGCTGGGGAGAATGACCGACTGATCGTCGGCCGTGATAATATCAGCCGATTCGGCCATGAACGTCACCCCCCCAAAGATGACGTACTCTGCGTCGGCGTTCGCCGCCTCCAT
>CAYRWH010000195.1:0-3746 GCA_964427935.1 uncultured Halobellus sp.
CGTCATCGATCGTGATTTCGACATCGTCGCCGCCATCGACCGTGAAGGTGAACGTATCGCCGGGAGAAAGTCCGTCGATATCCTCGTCGTCGTCGACTTTCGGAAGCTCGACGCACTCGCCGCTCGGCTCGACGGGGTCCTCCACGTCGTCCTCGGGCGGCTCTTCTATCTCGGGGTCGAACTCTAGTAGTCGTCCGTCAGCGAGGTCCCCTAACACCTCTCGGAGCGTCCCCGAGGAGATCTGCGGTTCGTCCGCCTGAAACACGTTGTCACCGTCGTCGTACCACGCACGGGCGACGATCGCGTCCGCCAGCTGCGGCTCACCGTCGTCACCGTCCGGGTGATCGCCGCTTTCCTCGTCGGTCAAGAGGCCCTGGAGCCAGATGTAGCCGGGGTTGTCACAGAGCTTGAGGCCGAAGGTGACCTCGCCACAGTCGCCGGGTTTCACGTCGTCGAGCTCGATGAGGCTCTCGTCGTTCGGTGCAAACGACGGGTCCTCGAACGTCGCGATCTCGTCACACGCGAACTCGAGGTTTCGACCCTCCTTCGCGGCCTCCACGGGATCGTCGTAGTCACCGAGGTCGACGTACTCGTCGATCTCGCCGTCCTCGCGCTCGAACGACTGCAGCCCGTTGCCGTCGCTGTCGGGATACGCGTTGACGAACGGGCGCTCCGCGCTTCCGTAGTCCCCGGGGCGCGTCGACTGCGGCCCGCCGTAGTACAGCTGTTGCCACGTGACGCTGAGGTCGAGCTGGCCCGCGGTGATCGTGTTGTTCTGGAACGACTCCTCGTCGCTGAAGAACGCGGTGGTTCCGAGTCCCGCACCCGCGGAGGCAACGCCGACTGCCCCGAGTCCGACCAGCACTTTACGCCGCGAGAGACCGATGTTTGTGTCTTCCATTGTGTATCATCCCCTGTGGGGAACTCCCACCGACGGAGTCGAACCGTCGTCGTCGACCGCCCCGTGCGGGGCTTCGAATGGGGGAGAACGCAGTGTGTGCGCTCTCGTCCGTCCGCAGGTCACCCCAGTCAGGCCTGCGCGTACGGGTTCGTTTCGCCGTCGTTGTGGCGGCACTGCTCCGCGGCGAAGCCGATCGCGAACTCGACGGAGTCGGTCTGGACCTCGTTGCCGACGTCGGTGGGCAGCTCCCACTCGAAGCCGAAACAGCGAGTGACGGAGTTCGTGAAGCAGGTTCGCTCCTCCTCCGAGAGATTCGCGTCGAGTGCGATCCCCTCCGCGAGGGCGTCCATCACTTCGCGGAGCGTCCCTTCGACGATAACCGCCTCGCCGGTGAGCACGACCGCCGCGATCTGCGAGTAGATCTCGTCGAGATCGTCTCCCGTTGGCGAGTCGTAGTAGAGCGTGGTGCCGTTGCTCCCGCTCGCCATCTGAATGAGGGTGTTCTGTGCGGTGCTGCCCGTCGAGACACCCAGCCCGATCGTGATCATCGTGATACCGGCGGCTTTCGCGTCGTCTGCAGCGTCGATCGCGTTCTGGACGTGATTGCTGCCGGGCCGAGCGGACCGGTTCGGCTGACCGTCACCCAGAAGAATGATCGCCTGATCGACGCCGCGGTCGTTACCCGTGAGTTCGTCGGCCGCGAGGTCGACGCCGGCGTCCATCATGGTGAATCCGCCGGAGGTAATCCCCTGGCTCCCGGGCTGCAGTTCGTCCGCGACTAACGAGTGATCGAAAGTTAGTTCCTGCACGAGTGAGCCGGAGGAGTCGAAGGTTACGAGTCCGACTCGATCGTCAGAGCCGAGGTTGTCGAGGAATCCCAGTGCGGCCGCCTTCGCGTTCTCCATGCGGCTTCCCGGACCGCTGCCCATCGACCCCGATGTGTCGATCGAGAGCATCACGTCGACGTTTCCGCCGTCCACACCGCCGCTTTCCTGGTGGATGTTGTCACAGTTGTCGTCGTACCAGATCTTCGCCTCGATGGCGTCCGCGAGCTGTCCCTCTCCGTCTGGGTCGTCCGTAGGGATCCCCAGCTCGTCGAGCGCGACCTCCTCGGGCTCGGTGTAGCCGTTCTGGTCGTTGGCCGTGAGCGAACCACCGATCCACATGTAGCCGGGGTTGTCGTACAGGTGCGTACTGAAGGTAACCTCGCCGTAGTCGCCGGGTTTCACGTCGCCGATTCGGATGAGCGCCTCCTCCAGGTCGCTCGCGTCGATGAGCTCCTCACGGCGGAACCCCTCTCCCTCCTCGGATTCGGGGTCGAAGATGCCGTTCGCGCCGCGGACCCAGTCGCCCGCCCCCGGGTAGTTCTCCAAGCCGGGCACCTGATCGAGCAGGTAGACGCCGGTGTCCTCGTCGGTGGGTTCCATGTCCTCGTCGACGAAGGTGGTGTTCGGGTAGTTCGCCTGAAGCTCCGCGAGCCGCCCGTGGCCGCCGCGGTAGGTCATGCGGTAGTCCATCTTCAGGTCGAACTCGCCCGCGGTGATCGTGTTGCCCTCGAACGACTCCTCGTCACTGAAGAACGCTGTCGTTCCGAGTCCGGCACCCGCGCTCGCGACACCGATAGCTCCGAGTCCGCCGAGTAGTTTGCGGCGCGAGAGGCCGGCGATGCTGTCGTTAGTGTGGTTCGTTTCGTCTGTCATGATCGGGTATCGCTCGTGAAGATCGCTTCATCTGCGAACGCCCACCAACGGAGTCGAACCGTCGTCGTTGACCGCCCCGTGCGGGGCTTCAAATGGGATGGGTGGAGCGACCGTTCCCTCCGTTCCGGGACCGTGGTCCCGTTTCAGTTCTCTCAGCCGACTCGGCGTCTACGCGAGTTGCTGTTCGAACGGGTTGTGCGAGCCCTCGTTGTGGCGGCACTGCTCGGCGTAGAAATCCAGGTTGAAGACGATGGAATCGCCCTGAATCTCGTTGCCCACCTCGAACGGGAGGTGCCATTCCAACGCGATACAGCGCGTATCGGAGTTGGGGTAGCACTGTCGCCCGTCGCGGTTGCGGTCCGAATCGAGCGGGTAGCCGCCCGCGATGCCGTCGACCACGTAGTCGTCGACGAAGCCGTCGTCGTTGACGTCCGCCCCCTGCGTGAGCAGATCGTACAGCGAGCCCTGGAAGATCGCCTGTTCGCCGCCCGCGGTGAAGCCGATCTCCTCGGCGACGCTGGTGACCGGGTCCGTGTTCGGGTCGGCCGGGCCGTTGATGGCCTGGTCGATGTCCGGATCGGGGACGAGCATGAACTTGTGGTTGCCCGGGAGCGTGCTGATCTCTTCAAGCGTGTCGATGCTGTCGCCGAGTACGCCGAAGCCGATGACGAGGTACTGGTCGACTTCGCCACCGTTCTGTCGGAGATTGGCGCTGGCCGCAGCGAGGAAGTCGCTGGTCTCGACGTTGATCCCGTTCGTTACGACGACCATGACCCGGTCTTCGTCTTCGGGGCATGTCGCGAGCGCGTCCGAACCAGTCTCGATCGCGTTCACTAGATCGGTGTCTCCGTCGAGTGACTGGTAGTCGATCGTCTGGAGACCGGTAGAGTCCTCGTAGTTCCCTCCATCAGTACCGATGATATCGCCGACATCGCTCGTCGGGGTGAGAACGGTGTCCGCCACCGTCGTCCAGTTCGTTAGTCCGACGCTGAACGGGCTGGTGTCGCCGTCGGCGCTCTCCGCACCGTCTTTGGTGTCGAGCCGTCCAACGTACTCCTCAAGTGCCTCGATCAGGAGTTCGTCTTTCAGTTCGTCTTGTGAACCGGGCGCTTGACTCCCCATCGAGTCCGTGTTGTCGACGACGA
>CAYRWH010000196.1:0-3726 GCA_964427935.1 uncultured Halobellus sp.
CCGTCTCTCGCCAACACGAGCAGATCATCAATAAGCGTCTCCATTCGGTTCAACGCACGGTCCATCGCGCTGAATTTCGACGCTGAAATGTCGTCCTCGATCAGCTCCAAGTACCCGGAAAGCACATTAAGTGGGTTTCGAAGGTCGTGAGAAACGACCGCACTGAACTGTTCGAGTCGCTCCGTCTGCTGTCGGAGCTCTATCCGACGCTCGGTGCGTGCGATAGTGTATGCGATCAGATCGCCGAACGTTCGATACAGATCCACTTCCTCGTCCGTCCACAAGCGAGGATCATCCGTTTCGAAGCCGACAACGCCGATCAGTTCCCAATCCACGACAAGCGGAACGTGAACCGTTGCCGGCGGAGACGTACGAGTTTCCTTCTCCGATTCCGCTGGATCCCTGTCCGGCACGAACGACCGGACCACGTTCTCGAAGGTTTCGAGGCGGTCGACCTCGGGAAATTCGCTGAGCGGCCGGATCGTTGAGTCGTCGTTAGCGCGGCTCCATTCGTACACTGGATCAAACCGGTCCATCTCGCCGTCGCGAACGTAACAGCAAATACGGTCGAGATCGGCAGTATCACCGACGTTCGCCATCGTCCAGTTGATTTTCGTTTTGACCTCGTCCGTGTGTGCGCTCATCAGTGTGGTGCCGGCGTCCAAGAGGACATCGTCAAGCCGATCCACGACCGATGGGGGAAGCGTCGGCCGTTGCCGCTCTACTGCGTTGGAGAGTCGGTTGACGAGCGGGTCGTTAGCTGAGGTCGCTTCTGTGCTGTTCGTGGATTCCCTCATGACAACATCGTCAACACCGCTATCCAAAAGACGACGCACGGTCTCGGCGTCGACATCGTCCACGACAGACACAACGAAGGCGTGATCGAAGAACTCGTGGAGGTGATTCCGAACCTTCTCGTCGGCGAGCGCTTTTGCTGTCGTAACCACGGCAGGGACATCCATCAACGGTACCGGACTGTCGGGAGACTCGATCAGCTCGTCCGAACCGAACGCAGTGAACTCTGGTGACTCCGATCCGCCCCGCAACGTTTCCGTCGCACGCTCGGCTCGGGAGCGAACCGTCGCGTCGTCTCCGACGAAGGCGACGACGGAACGCTTGAACATATCTCTACCACGAGACCCCGATATTTCAGTATTCGCGTGGAAATATTATCATTGAGAACTCCACGCCTGACTCGCGGACGACGTGAGCGTGATCCCCGCGAGAACGACGATCCCACCCACGACGGTGGCGGGAGTCGGAACCTCTGAGAGAAGTACCACAGCAAGAATCGTCGCTCCGACCGGCTCACCTAAGAGTGATACCGACACAACGCTTGATTCGAGACGGGCGAGTACCCAGTTGAGAACGGTGTGGCCAAACAGCCCCGGTCCCACCGCCAATCCGATAAATATCCACCACTCCTCGGCCGGATACCCGGTGAGTGTGTGTCCCTGCGCGAGGACGATTCCAAGCAGCGAAACAGAGCAGACAGAATAGACGATCACCACGTACGGAACCAGCGCGATCCGCTGTCGAAGCGAGCGGCCGGCGAGTATGTACGCCGCAGCCATCACCGCACCAAACAGCGCGAGCACGTTCCCGTACAGCGGGTTCGGACCCACGAGAACGCCACCAAGCAGGTCGCCAAGCGACATCACCACCATCCCAAGAACTGCGATACTGATTCCGGTGACCATCCGACGAGTCACCCGCTCACGAAGTAGCATCCACGCACCGAGCGCAACGAACACCGGCTGTGCCTGAACGAGCGTCACGCTTGCGGCGACGCTGGTCCAATTCAAACTCTCGAACCACGCCGCGAAATGTAGCGCGAGCGCAAGGCCGGACAGGGTCGCGAACGCCACGTCCCGCCGGTCGATCCGGTAAAAATGGTTACGGTAGCGCCAGGCCGCAACCGGTAGCAAGGGAAGAGTTGTAAACAGCACACGATAGAATGCGGCAACCGAACTGGGTGCGTTGCTCCACCTGACGAGTATCGCTCCCGCGCTGACGGCGACTACCGCCGTGACAAGCCCCACCCTCGCGGAGACGCGAGGCGACCGACGTGTCGAGGACACGGTCTCGATTTCGACCCCCGGTGTTTACCGGTTTCGGCCCTACCCGTCGCTTGCCCGGCCCAATCGTCATTTGTTTCGACACGGTCGCGCCAGCGATACATGGGTACTAAGACGGCGTCGGTGACGCGCACGAGACACCAGTGTCGACGGTGATTTGAATCACGGGATCAAATCGATTCGCATGTGTGCGGACACGTTTGGCGTCGGAATTCAGGTCACTGATACTGAGCTCCAGCTGCTCGTCCGTGTTCCGTCCGACATCGATCCGGGGTGGACCGACCCGGAGACGTTCCAGTCGCTAGTCGCCGATGTCGTCTGGAAACAACTCGACAGAGAATCCGTTCTCTCCAGTATCGCAACCGAACAGGAACCCGGAGATATTGTCTCCCTCGGAACGGTAACGCTCGAAACCGACGGAACCGTCGTCGACCATGCCCTCAGTCCCAGCAACTGAAGCGCACGGAGTCAGTCGGAACGATCGATCCCATCACCGTTGATAACACTAGCAAACGCGACACCGACGGATACCATCCGTGACGGATCGTACTCGGTGAGATCATAGCGCGTGGGGCCCACAGTGTCACCCCACGTATCGAGTACGCCGAGCGTCACAAGCCCAGACAGCGTCGCCCCCAGCGTTCGCGGAGTGGTTTCCGACGCCGACAGCGAGGCGTGTATCTGTTTCGCCTGTGGATAGTTCCGCGTACACGACTCAATACCTCGCTGTGCCTCGGCCCAGTTCTGCCGAGCGTATCCGAACGTTGTCGGGTCTGCCCGACGAAGCCGGTCGACCGCCGCCGCCGGTTCGGGATCGTCCCCGAAGATCTGGTCCGAAACCCCAACCAACGTGTCAAGGACCGAGACGGTCTCCGGCGTCGGCGAGTATCCGATCGCGAGCGATCCACCGGCGTCTGTGGTCGCACGCGCGAGACGTCCCATCACCGCGGCCGCGCGGTTCACTCCCCTCCGCGTTGCCAACGGTTCGAGATCGTCGACGAGCACAGTCGGATTCGTCGAATCAAATTCGACGAGTGCCTCTGATACCGTTTCTGTTAGCTGACCAGAGCCGATGTCAGGCCCAGCGACGGTGTATGCCAGTCCACGGTTCGGACTAACCCGTGCCGAGGACGACGCCGCGGCCCCACGAGAAATATCACTTGCCACGATAACGAGTTCGCGAGCCGGCGTCTGATCGACCGCACCGCTCCAACCTCGACGCCACTCCTCAAGCTCCGTCCCGAACAGCACGGAGACGACGTGATCGGGTATCCGATCTCGACGAACAGCGGTGGGGCCGTTTGAGGATGTATGAACCGTAACCCTCTCGTCGTGCTCAGTCGGAACGGCCATCTCGTTTTCACTCCAGCAAGAAAAGTGATAAACTTACTGGTGGTGGAATCGATATTGATACGCAGCGAGATGATTTCCCGGTACACAACGTGAATACGGCGGTTCACGAATGGGTGCTACGATAGAAATCCTCTCCGAACGTTCTTCATCAGAGAGTACGAGACGGAGCTATCGCTCACGACTGCGTTGGATATGAAAAACGCCCACGGACGCGACCGTCCGTGGGCACTGTATGAATGAGTGGGCGGCGAACCGCGGTTCCCAGAGGCTCGCGCACTCCAGTACTTCCCGGAAC
>CAYRWH010000197.1:0-3725 GCA_964427935.1 uncultured Halobellus sp.
GGCGTCGGCGACGCCGACATCGACCACGCGAACGCAGCACAGGACGTCATCGCCGTCGATCCCGACGATACCGAACAGGGACCCGTTAATCGTCTCGACGCCCACACGGGCGACGGAATACGCCATCGGGCGTTCACCTGTCTCGTCTTCGACGCCGACGGGCGGATACTACTCGCCCAGCGTGCCCCAAATAAGCGGCTGTGGGACGGCCACTGGGACGGAACGGTCGCCTCACACCCCGTCGAGGGGCAGTCACAGGAGGACGCGACCGAACAGCGACTCGAAGAGGAGTTGGGGATCACGCCCGACCAGTACGACGACCTCCGCGTCACCGACCGATTCGAATACAAGCGGTACTACCCCAACGAGGGGGTCGAGTGGGAGGTCTGTTCCGTACTGAAAGTCACGCTGGAGGACACGTCACTCGATCCCGACGACGAGGAGATCGGCGGTCGTCTGTGGGTCGACTACGACCATCTCCACGAGAATCCAGCGCTGTACCGGCAGCTCCGGCTGTGTCCGTGGTTCGAGATCGCGATGCGGCGCGACTTCTCCTGAGAGACGCCGACTGCTCGGCGGACGAGCCAAAACCACGGGTTGAAGGCCACACCGTGATTCCGTTCGCGTATGACCGTCGTCGCCGTGTTGGCGAACCCGCCCCGCGAGGGGCTCGTCGCAACCGGGCTCGCGGAGTCGACACCGCTGTCGACCGCCGAGGCCGCGGAGTTGTACGAAGCCGCCTTTAGAGACGCCGTCCTCGCGATCGACCGCTCCGGCGGGGAACTGCTCGTCAACTATCCTGACGAGGAGTCGATTCCGGAGCCACACCGAACCGACACGCCGCCCGAGGCGTCGCTCCGTGCGCTGGTCGCAGACACACTCGGCGGCACCGGAGACGCACGCTTCGAGCGACAGGTCGGCTCGTCGTTCGGCGCACGCGCCGGCAACACCGTCACCCACCTGCTTCGTGAGGAGGGTGCCGACTCAGTCGCCGTCGTGACCCCGAGCACGGCGATGTTCTCGCGGACCCTGATCGACTCCGCAGCGATGAAACTCCGGACCAACGGGGTCGTCATCGGACCGTCGACGCGCGGTCGGGTCCATTACGCGGGCTTCACCGAGCCGATCGACTTCGAGGGCGCATTTGAGGGGCTCGCGCTGCCAACGCTTGCGAACCGCGGTCGCGACGCCGGACTCGATGTCGAGTTCGTCGAGAGTCTCCCCTCACTGGAGACGCGTGAGGACCTGGTCGACACGATCCCGCTGTTGCGCGCACGCTTTGCTGCCGATCGGATCGTCCCCGACTACACCGCCGCGTTCGTCCACGAACACGGACTAGATGTGGTCGACGAGGACGGTGAAAAGCGGCTTGTTCGCGACTGAAACGCGCAAAAAGGCGACATGCGAACGTGTTTCAATCAGCGATCAATCCGCGGTGGTTTATAAGTAGATAGATCGGACTAAAGGACTTATTTATAAAAGATGTACGAGGCTCCCCGCCTGTTGCGGTCGGCGCGCGCGAGAAACGCGTGCGAGGTCGCCGGCGGCGGAGCCGCCGGTGACGCGGCTGGGGCTTTGGAGGTGTCCGCCGTCGATCCACAGTCAAAAGTAGTGCTTTATAAATAAGCATGCGGAGTATTTAAACCAGTCACCGTCGGCCGCCTGAGTCATCGATAGTCGTTTATAAATAAGTCTCGTGAACGGTCGGCTCCGTCTCCACTTCCCCCTTAGAAACGATCGTGTATAGCCGGGCAGACCAGCCCACGGAAACCCGATCGATCGATCCGAGAGACTACAACGATCCTCTGTGCCTTGATCATTTATATACCCAGTCCGGTCCGATCCCCACGCCATGAGACGACGCGCTATGCTTGCCGGCCTCGTCGCGGCCGCGACGACGACCGGACTGGCCGGCTGTTCACGAACTCTCCCCGCTGAGAGCGACGAGTTTGCGATCGGCGAGCAGTTCGACGGCGACCCCGTACGGGCGGAGTGTACAGTCGACTCGGAGACGGTCGACGTCGACATCGGCGACGAGACGCGCGAGTACGAAACCGCCGAAACGATCCCGTATCCCGACCCGCCGGACGCGCTCGACGAGGAGGGGATCGCCGACTACGTCGTCGCCTTCGAGGAGGCGTACGTGACACACCGGGTCCTCTGTGATCGCGGTGGATCCGGACACATTCTCCGCGTTAGTTACAGCACGGACGAGATCGAGACGTTCGATCGGGCCGGAAACGGGGCAAACGTGTTCCTCCGGTATGCTGGCGGCGCGACTGCGGGTGTCGACGACGGCGGGATGTGGGAAGCCGACATCGGGTTCAGTACAGTCCTGTACGCAGTCGACGACACCGGGGCGGCTCGCGTTATGATTGATGACCCCCGGGACTGGTCCCGGGTGGAGATCGAGTCCGACGCTCCCGATCCCGTCGCAGAGGGCGAGTTCGTCGCGAGATTCGATCGGTGATCGTCGCTGGGGATTGTCGCCGGAGATCGTCGCCGGCGATCGATCCGCGAAGCGATCGACACCGACACCCCTTAGTTGGGCGACCCCGAGCGTGGACACGTGGTGGGATGGCAGAGTGGCCCATTGCGCCGGTCTTGAAAACCGGTAGCCTCACGGCTTCCTGGGTTCAAATCCCAGTCCCACCGTACGCGCGCGGCGCACTTTCGCGCCGCGCGTGTCTCGTGCGGAGATTTGAATCAGAGAGCGACTGGATAGGAGCGACCGTGGTTCAAATCCCAGTCCCACCGTACGCGCGCGGCGCACTTTCGCGCCGCGCGACTCCCGTGCGAGAGTTTGAACCCTGCGAGTCGCAGCGTCCGAGCGAAGCGAGGACGACCGTCTCGCTCCGGTTCAAATCCCAGTCCCACCGTACGCGCGCGGCGCACTTTCGCGCCGCGCGACTCCCGTGCGAGAGTTTGAACCCTGCGAGTCGCAGCGTCCGAGCGAAGCGAGGACGACCGTCTCGCTCCGGTTCAAATCCCAGTCCCACCGTACGCGCGCGGCGCAGTTCGCGCCGGGCGCGTCTCGTGCGGAGATTTGAATCAGAGAGCGACTGGATAGGAGCGACCAGTTATGACGCTCGATGGCCGTCCTGTACGTAACCGTTGATAGTTACTCGCTTCTTCGAGATCCCGGGCCACTCCGGAGGCGTACGTAGCCGTCTGAACCGCTACCCTACCGATCACGAACGCGTCAGCCGGTAACGCCCGCGTCCGGTGTCGTGTGGTATCGCGTGACGCATTATCTTTAACAGGAGTCCGCCCGTACTGTGGTGTAGGTGAATTAGTCATGAGCTACGAACTCGATCCCCTTCCGTACGATTACGACGCACTGGAACCGCACATCTCCGAGCAGGTCCTCGAATGGCATCACGACACGCACCATCAGAGCTACGTGAACGGCTGGAACGCCGCCGAGGAGACGCTCGAAGCCAACCGCGAGGAGCACGACTTCTCCTCGTCCGGCGGCGCCATCCGAAACGTGACCCACAACTCCTCGGGTCACATCCTCCACGACCTCTTCTGGCAGAACATGTCGCCGGAGGGTGGCGACGAGCCCGAGGGGGCCCTCGCCGACCGCATCGAGGAGGACTTCGGCTCGTACGACGCTTGGAAAGGCGAGTTCGAGGCGGCGGCCTCCGCGGCGAGCGGCTGGGCGCTGCTGGTGTACGACACGTTCTCGAACCAGCTCCGCAACGTCGTGGTCGACAAGCACG
>CAYRWH010000198.1:0-3664 GCA_964427935.1 uncultured Halobellus sp.
TCGCCGACATCGCGCCGATCTCGTCCATCCACTTGACGATGTTTCCCCCGTGGGCAGACTCGTAGTTGTTCGTGTGGGTCGGCTGAACGCGCTGGCGGTTCTCGATGTACGTGTCGCTGACGCTCGGCATACCCTGTTGACGGTCGGCCGCGACAAAGGCTCGTCGGCGGCAGGCCGAGTCGCCGTTGTTTCAGTTGGTCCTGTTGAAACGCTCTAACGGTCTGGGTCCACTACTCAACACCGAGATATCCGGCAGCATCCCCTGCGATTTTGGTGACTGTTTCCTCGTCGAGACGACCTTCCTCCTCCTGAATATCGGTGTGACGGATCGAGACGATCGTCCACGGATTCACGTAGCTTTCACGAGGGAGACTACCGGAAACGAAATCATCGTCTCCGAGCGGGATCGCGACAGCCCGCCGCGTCGTCGTAACCGCTGCGTATAGCGCTTCTTCTTCGGAAAATGGATGAGAATCATCGGTCAGACACACGTACGGACGGTAGTTGTGCTCGGCGAGAAGGTCAGGTCCCTTCACCACCGTCCCGCGAGTGTAGATGGCACTCATTCCTCGCCGTAGTAATCGTCCGTCGTCGAAGCGGAACTCGCCGCGTGCTGTGTAGCATACGAGGCGAGGCGATCATCCTCTGCGATGGCCCAGTACCGTCCACGATGACGCACGAGGTCCCGCGTCTCGAGTCGCGAGAGGACGGCGCCGACACTCCCCCGCTTGATCCCAGTTCTCTCATGGATTTCCGTCTGCGTGAATGCCTCATCGCTGTGTTCTGCGAGGAACTGAAGGATACGGTGAGGTTGTGTACCCTGTGTTATATCGAGAGCGTCTTCCGGCCCGTCTTCGAACCGATCGATGCTAATTGGCATGTATAATAGTCCGTAATAGATCGCAATAACTGTTGGGGGACAACTCAGAGTATTCACGCCTCTCAGCGAACGCTACGCTCGTGTGAACTCACCCCGGGGTCAAGCCCCGGGGCAGTCGCCTTGACCGCCTGTACATTCAATACGATTCACAACGGAACGCCACCCGCCAGCAACGCAGCATCGACGAGCAACAGGACCGCACAGCCGCCGCTTGCGAGAAGGTAGGTCCGACCCGCTGTTGCCAAGCGTTCCGTCGAAATCGACTCGGGAACCGCCTCGAACGGGAACCCCTCCGCCATGTACGTCCCCCAGCCGAGGTCGGGGTCGATCTCGCGACGCATCCGCAACACGCCCATCTCGATGAGGCCGTTCATGATCCCCCACAGCGAGAGCATCGCGAGAACGAGCCACCCGCGCGTCGTCGTCGTCAGCAGCTCCAGCGGGGTATATAAAACCCAGATCATGTACGCGCCGGTGAGCGGAAGCACAACTCCGGTCCAGCGGGTGATAAGCAGCAGCCGGTGTGCGCCGTCGACGAACGTCGCCGGGCGCATCGTCCCGTCGGTCGCCCGCGGGAGGACCGCGTAGACGACGTACAGCGTCGCCCCGGTCCATAGCGCGGCGGAGAGCACGTGGAGCACGAACGAAGCGGTGAGCAGCACGGACGGAGGATCGGCCGGCGCGTATATAAACCCGGTCGCCGGCAGACGACACGAGTGCCGGCGACCTCCCGATCCGCACGAACCCCACGTGGACCGCCGGCTCGCTGGGCCTTTTCAATCGCCGTCGCATGAAATCGACGAAGGGGTCGGCCGTGGCCGAGTTCGGGAACTCGATACGACTGCTCGCGAACCGCGAGTTCGCGTCGCTGGCGGGGACGGCGTTCGCGCGTAGTCAGGCGTACTCGACGATCCTCATCGCGATCGCGCTGTACGCCGACCTGTTCGGAACGACGGGGTTCATCGAGGGGCTGTTCGGCACCGCCTTCGCCGCCGTCCAGCTGCTGATAGTCCTCCCCCTCGGCCGACGGGTGGACGTCGGAAACGCGAAACGGTGGCTGCTCGCGGGGTTCCTGATCAACGTCGGCGTCTTCCTCGGGTTCATGCTGGTCGGAAACCCCGTCCACGTGATCCTGGTGCGGATGCTCCAGGGGCTCGGAGCGAGCGTCCTGTGGATCACGGGCGCGACCGTCATCGGCGAGATCAGCCCCGACGGGGAACGGGGGCTGTGGCTCGGCTCGTACAACCAGTTCGCCTCGTTTTCCTCGCTCGCCGGCGACCTGATCGGCGGCTACCTCCTGTACGCCTACGGGTTCACGGAGACGTATTTGGTGTTGACGCTGATCACGCTGGGCGCGTTCGCGCTCGTGTTCGCGTTCCTTCGTGACAACCCCGGGGGTCGGAAGGACCCCGAGGAGGCGGGCGGGATCGAGACGTTCCGGTCGCTGCTCGGCCTGCCGATGCTGCGGTCGCTCGTGTTCTTCCGGTTCACGTTCAGCGTCGGCAAGATGGCAGTCATCATCTTCCTCCCGATCTACGCCCGAACGACGTTCGGCATCTCGGCGTTCGCGATCGGCTGGATCATGGCGGGAGGGAAGGCGACGAAAGCGATCACACAGGGGTTCGTCGGCGACCTCACGGACCGATACGAGCGGACGTATCGGTTCGTCGCCGTCGGGGCGCTCCTGTACGGCGTCGGCACGGCACTGATACCGCTGGCCGCGTACTTCGAGGGGACGGTGTCGCCGGTCACCGTTTCCTACCTCGGCGACTCACAGACGCTCGGCGGCGCGTTCTTCGCGCTGTTCGCCGCGTACTCGCTTTTAGGGATCGCCGACTCGATCCGGCTCCCCGCGAGCATGTCGCTGTTCGTCGAGGAGGGTGAGGCGTACGACTCCGTTGCGTCAGCGATGAGCCTCCGATCCGTCTCTTGGAAGGTCGGGCAGGTTGTCGGCCCGGTGCTCGTCGGTGCCACGATGGACTTTACGTCGACCGAAGCCGGGTTCCTCCTCGCGGCCGCGTTCATCGCGTTCGCGACGATTGGGTTTACCCTACAGGCGCGAGCCGCGCATACAGCCCGACGAGACACCGCTGACGCTGAGTAAGCTTGACATCCTCCCCGCGCACAGTCAGTGATGCCGTGGATCGTCGCTGACGCCCCACAACACTCGATACGCGAGGTAGCCGAACAGTACGGCGAACGCGAACAGCGCGACTGTCTCAGCGAACCACACAAGCGCACGGAGGAATCGGCTCAGGGTTCGTAGGAGGATCATGCCACCGAAGAGTGCGGCGACGACGGCGAGTCCACCGAGTGCGGCACGGACGCGTTCCATACCCCGAATCGGTCCGTCCTCGCTTATAAAGATGCGCTCGCCGGGACTGGCTAGGCTATCGCTTCCCGAGCGCCTCCTCGAAGACGCGTTGTGCTCGGTCGTACCCCTCGTTGCGGTCGACAATTGGGTGTGCGTAGTCGGGGGCGAGCTCTTCGCGTTCACGACGCGAGAGCGTCGGCCAGTCGACCACCTTCCCGGCGGGCACGTCGCGCAGTTCCGGAACGTACGTCGTCACGAAGCGGGCATTCTCGTCGTACTTCGACATCTGGCTCACGGGGTCGAAGATCCGTACGTCGACGGAGTCAGTGCCCGTCGAGGCGGTCCACTGCCACGCCCCGTGGTTCGAGGCGTAGTCGTGGTCGATCAGCTGCTTCGTGAAATACCGTGCGCCCTTGCGCCAGTCGATGAGGAGGTGTTTCGTCAGGAAGCTCGCGACGACCTGCCGGGGG
>CAYRWH010000199.1:0-3591 GCA_964427935.1 uncultured Halobellus sp.
GAGCGAGGACCCCTTCAGCGAGACGTCGTCGGAGTAGATGATGTTGATACGCGAACCATCCGGCAGCGTGGAGTCGACGATAGGGTCTGAGTCGGACAGCGGGTCACCGATCCGCTCGCCCATGTTGCGCAGCCAGTTGTCGAACTCCTGCGGGGTCCCGAAGTCGACGGTTGTCTCCAACATGCCGAACGTTCCGTGATCGACGTGACACTCCTTCGGACCGATAACGTGAATGTCCTCGTTCGCCGGGTCACGCATCACCGGTTCCAGCGGGCCGAGCCCGACGATATCGCGATTGAGTCGGTAACGGATGTTCTCGTACGTCTCCTCCGTAACCGAGAGCTTCCCCATGTTGAACAGCTCCGAAACCGTCCGTTTCCAGCTGCTGCCACCGTTCTGGATATGAGTTACGTCGGCCAGAAGTTCCTCGATCAGGTCGTCGTACTCGGCCTCGGAGTCGGGTGCGGCGTGACCACCGCTGGCCGTGAGCAGCTTGTTTTTTACCTCGTTGAGCACCGTCGCCTGCGGACCGGACATCTCCGGTTCGATGGCGTAGTACTTCGTGTCCTGTCCGAGGTCACCGTACACGTGACAGTAGATTGGACCGCCGACCGGATACAGCACGTTTGGGCGGTTCGACTCGTACTCGGTTTTCGGCTCCTCAATGTACAGGGGAAACTCGCCGGTGATCTGTTTGAACTCCTTGAGGTGCTCGCGGAGGTGTGGTCGACGCATCGCTTCTTTCCGGAGTTCGTCCGACGGTTTCGCGGTTCCGTGTTCGGTCATATCCCGTTTTCAGTCTCTTTTTTGGGCTGTTTCGTCCCGGCCTCCGGGACGGCTGTGCGTCGGGTCGCGGCTGGGTTCACGCGACACTACGGCTCTCGATCACGATGCCGGTTCCCGAGCGGACCGAGAACCCGATGGTGTCGCCGACCTGTTCGCCCATGCCGGCGAAACGCTTCACGTTGATCTGCCGGCGGATGTCGTTACCGACCTCTATCATCTCCAATTCGAGGAACACGTCGGCGATCGATCGGAACGGACCGATCGCGTCGTCGTCGACAGCCGAAGGATCGACGGTGAGCACGACGACCTTCCCCTGTGAGATGATATCCCGGAAAAAGGAGATGATCTCCAGGGCTGCCTGTCGTTCCTCGTTCTTCCGGACGAGCGACTCGAAGGTGGGGTCGTTCCGGAAGATGGCGTCGAAGGTATCGAGGAAGATCACGTCGGAGTTCCACATCGCCTCCGCGTTCATCAGCCGCTTGAGCAGCTCCTTACGCTCGCCGTCGCCGTCGGAGAACGCGCCGCCAGAGTCGAAGTCGGCGTGTAAAAACAGCAGCTCTTCGTTCAACAGCGGCTTCACCATGTCGTACTCCAGCGAGTGCATCTGGTCGATGAACCCGCGAACGGTGAGTTCGGTCGACATCAGCGTCACCGAGGCCCCCTCCTCGACGAGGCCGTAGGAGAACCGCTGGGAGATGGCGCTTTTCCCCGCGCCGTAATCCCCCTCGATGAGGACGATGGAACCGCGGGGGATACCGCCGCCGAGCTCCTTGTTCAGGCGGTCGCGCTCGCCGAGTCCGAGCGACAGGAGGTTGTCGGCACGCGGCATCTCAGTTACTCCCCTCCACGCGGAACTGGAACAGCTCCTCGTCGCCGTTGACGGTGAGGTACACTCGGTGGTCACTCGTCTCATCGTCCAACGAGCCGACGCCGTCCACCTCGTCGAGATCGATCGTGAGCGCGAGGACGTCGCCGCGGCTCCACGCGGTCGCCCCGTCGACGGAGACGAGCTCGCCGTGTTTGGCCGAGGGGCGAACGAAGCGGCCGTCGAACACGACATCGACGCCGGATCCGTCCGGGGCGAGCCGTTGTGTCCCGGTGTTCTTTATCAACAGCGTGACGTTCCCGTCCTCAGTCCCCTCACCAGCGTCGTACACCCCGCCGTTGGGGTCGGAGACGACCGTGATGTCCGTCCGCAGCTGCTCGGTGGCGTCGAGACTCCCGTCGTTGACGGCGGAGCTCACGCGGTCGACACCAGTCGTGACCGTCCCGACCACGCCGGCCGCGATCACGAGACTGGCGATAAACAGGATGAGATGTGAGACTGGAACGCTAGCCATTCAGTCGTTCACCTCCGTCACGTCGGCACCGTCACGCACGCCGGATTCGGTGATGACGACGACTCGGCTCTCGCCGTCGACGGTCGTCTCCGTGTCGTCTTGTGAGACGGTCACCGTCAGTTCCTCGCCGCCGAGCCAGAGGTCCGTGTCCTCGACATCGTCGACGCGAGTCGACACGTCCACGCCCAGGTCGATGTACTCGTTGTCAACGAGCAGCGTCGTATCGCTCACGACGAGTCCAACGGAGCCGTCGTTGGTCGCGTTCACGACGAGTTCGTCTGCGGTCGTGTTGTACGTGGCGTTCGTCACCGTAACAGCGGTGTTCCCCTGTTCGAGTGCGCGCTCGTTCACATCGTGTTGTGCGTCGGTGACCCTGTCGAACCCGTTTGCCGCAACGGGGTAGAACGCGGTGAACGCAAAGAACAGCCCCGCGACGATGATCGCCGTCGACGCAGAGACACTAACGCCCATCTCCCCACCCTCCGTCGGCCGGGTCGCCGTGGTCTGGGTGCGGATCCGGGTCGGTCATCGGCCGGGACGAACCGCCGTCGCGATCACGGGCCGAGTCACGGTGTCCGTCCCGTGCCTGTCGACCGTTGCTGTTCTCGTGGGGAGACGCGCCGTTCGAGTGATGGTTCTGTCTGCGCTCGCGACCTCGGCGCCCCCGTGGTGGATTCGGTGGGCCGCCAGCGACGAGCGAGCCGCCGGCCAGGTCCTCCCAGCGGTCGAGGAGCACGGTGTGGGAGTTCGTCCCGTTGAGCTGCGTAATGTACCGGAGGCTCCGAGTGTGGTGTTCCCGGACCAGTTCGTCGGTGCCGGGCCGGTCGATCAAGTTCCGGTCGACAGTGCCGAACCCGGAGAGGAAATCGCGCAGTCGGGCCGCAGCATCGGAGCCAATCCACTCGATTCGTTCGTAGTAGTGGATCGCCCGGACCGCGTCTGTCACGTCGCTCTCGCTCACGAGGAACTCAAGCCACTCCATAACGAGCAGGTCGCCGACGTAGTCCGCGGGAAGCTCCGTGAGGTACGGTTTCCGTCCGCTTCCAGAGAGGTCGTCGTTGCCAACGTACTCGAAGCCGTCGTTGACGGTGTCTGCCGGGTCGCCGCCGGGAACGGGGCCGCCCTCAGAGGAATCTTGCCCCGCGTCCTCTGCGGGACCCCTGCCGACATCGTCTACGGGGTCGTCGGTCCCCGCCGAGTCCTCGAACCCTGGCGTGTCGACGGAGCCCTCAGCGAACTCGTCGTCAGGCGCGCTGCCGTTCTCCGAACTGTCTCCGAACTCGTCGAGAGAGTCCTCGTCCTCGAACGGGTCGTCGTCCGCCGCCGTTTCGCCGCCGGCCTCGTCGGCCCAGTCGGCCTCCCCGGCGGGCGTTATCGAGAAGTAGACGAATTCATACTTAACCGCTTCCACCGAATTATCCAACCTGATAATACGGTGGAGTCATGCGATTTTTGGGTTATTTAT
>CAYRWH010000200.1:0-3560 GCA_964427935.1 uncultured Halobellus sp.
CGGGTGGCCACCGGATTGACGTCGAGTAAGCCGCTTTCAGACTGCTTCGCTTTTTTATTGACCGCCTCGTCCGCTCAGTCGCCAGCTTCTCAACGGTGGTCGTGGTACGACGACGCATGAGCGACGCTGACGCCGCAGCACGCCGGACTCTCGTTGACCGGCTTCGAGAACGCCTCGACGTCACGGAGCGGACGCTGTCGGCGATCGAGGCGGTCCCACGTCACGAGTTCGTTCCGGAACGACTCCGGTCACAGGCCTACGACGACCGGCCCCTCCCGATCGGACACGACCAGACTATCAGCGCGCCACACATGGTCGCGGTGATGGTCGATCTGCTCGATCTCGACCCGGGCGACCAGGTGTTCGAGGTCGGCACGGGCTGTGGCTATCACGCTGCCGTCGTCGCCGAGATTGTCGGCCCCGGAACCGTCTACAGCGTCGAGTACGTCCCGGCGCTCGCCGACGCCGCCCGCGAGCGACTGCGTCGACTCGGCTACGCCGTGACGGTCCGGTCCGGCGATGGTCGCGACGCGTTCCCGGACGAATCTCCGTTCGACGCTGCCTATCTCACCTGTGCGGCACCGGACGGCGTCCCGGATGCCATCCTCGATCGAGTCGTCGACGGCGGACACGTGGTCGCTCCCGTCGGGGACGCCGGCGGACAGCGACTCGTTCGGCTTACCGTCCGGGCGACCGGCGTCGACCGCGAGGACCACGGCGGGGTCCGGTTCGTGCCGATGCAGTGATATCCCGTGGTGGGATTCCCGCGTTGTCAGGCGCGGGAGGAGGTCACTCGCTGGGATCCTGACCCGGCAAAACTGTTATTCCGATCGCGTCGAGTGGCATCACCGATGCCCTCCACCGATGTGTCCACAGAATCTGCCGGCTCGCCTGAATCGACCGGCTCATCCGAATCTACCGGCTCGCCCGAATCAGCTGGCTCATCCGAATCGGCCGCCGGTCGAGGTCGGCTCCGGGCCGTTCTCGGAACGAGCCTCGTCCCGTTTTTTATTGGGCTCTTTCCAGCGGTCCACTACCTCGGTCGAAACCTCTCGACTGAGACGCTGTATCCCTACGTCTCCCCGACTCCGACTACGTACGCCGTCTGGGGGCTCGCCGCGCTCGCTGTCGCTCTGGTGGTCGGTGTCGCATGCGGGCTGTTTCTCCATCGGATCGTCGTCAAACCATCCGCCGCCGACCGAGGGGTGACCGCCCATCCGGACGACTCGCTGCTCTGGCGCACGCTCCTGCCAGACGACCGCACGATTCGTGTGTTCCTCGCGTTCGTCGCCGTCATCGGCGTCTGGGCGGTTACGAACCTCGGCGGTGTCGGCCCCGAGTTGTTTGCCACCCTTCTTTCGTTCGTCGTCCTTCCCTTCGGCCTGCCGCTTCTCCTTCTCGCGCCCATGGCGATCGCCTCCCACGTCGGCGTCGTCGTCGGATACGGCGCATGTGCGCTCTGGACCGCGCTCTTAGCTCGACTGTTCGTCGAGCGAGTGGCCGACGACCACGGCGGGATGGGAACCAGATCCGATCGCCCAACTGACGGGGGGTGACGCGTCGAGGGTGTTGTCGACGACGCGGTCGCTCACGGCGTTGGCGTTCGAAAAATCGTGGATTCGGGTCGGCCAGCGGGCCCGTGCTATCGTCGCCGGTTACTTGAGCGTCTCCTGGGTGACGAGGGTGTCGTCCTCCAGGTAGTGTTCGAGGTGGTGGCCGTGCTCCTCGACATCTTCGAGGATATCCCGGAGTAGCTCCTCGGTAGCGTAGTCACCGAGGTTGTTGGCGAGCTGGATGTGCTCACGAAGCATCTCCGTGATGTCGCCGAACATCTCGAGGTCGTGTTCGAGCGAGGTCCGGATGTCGTAGGCATCGGCGTCCTCTGGGTTCACAGGGGCGTGCTCCTCGTAGTTTGCGCCGCCCGACAGCGGGACGCCGCCGAGTGCTTGCGCGCGCTCCGCCAGCTTGTCGGCACCCTCTTCGAGGTCGCCAGCGACCTCGCCGAGATACTCGTGAATGCCGAGGAACTCCGCGCCCTCGACGAGCCAGTGGTGCTTTTTGACCTGATGGTACAACACGTACGTCGCCGCGAGATCGGTATTGAGCGCGTCGATCAGCTGCTCGGCCTTGTCCTCGGGGATGCGAAGGGCTTCGCTCTCGTGGACATCACCGTACCGCTGACGGGCCTGCTTTTGCGTGCTCATAACAACTCAATATAGATTCGCCACCCACTTAACTGTTGCCACTAACAAAACGAGATTTTCAAAAACGAAAAGATTTGTTTCAGATATTCTGGTCTGGTGGGACGGATCCGACGAGTTCGCGCTGCCGATCGAGCACCGACTGATCGAGCGTCGCGAGCAGATCGCGCTCCTCGTGGCCGAGCGCGGCGGCGACTCCGCCGTCGGGTCGAGCAACGAGGGAGTTCCCGGCGTACCGAGTCTCCTCGTTGACGCGCTCGGACTCACCAGAATCGTCATCGTTGAGCGCGGCCGTATCTCCCGTTCGCCCCGTCCCGACCACCCATCGGACTCCGTCGAGCGCTCGCGCGCGCAAGAGGAGTCGCCAATTCGCCGTATGCGCCGCGGGCCACGCGCCGGGGACGAACAGCGCGTCGATCGCACGCTCCGTGAACCACGCGCTCTCCCCGACGAAATTCAGGTCGTAGCAGGTCAGTAGCCCAGTCGACCCCGCTGGAGTTTCGACAATGACCCGATCCGTTCCCGGAGACAACCGCTCCTGCTCGCCGCCCCAGAGGTGTCGTTTTCGATACACGACCGGACCGCTCGCGCTCGTCGCCGCACGGCTTCCCTCTCTCGCCGTGGCCCCACCACCCCCATTGCCCGCTGGCGGTACGTACGCGGTCGCATTGTACAGGTCACCATCCCCGCCGTCCTCGACGTAGCCCGCGACGATGGCGACATCGCCGTCGGTCGCAATCGATTTCAGCCGGTTGAGCGCGTCCGACCGCGGGAGCGCAGCCTGCCCGAGCCGGTCGTCGTCGACGAACCCCGTCAACGTGTGCTCCGGGCACACCGCGATATCGACACGGTTGGGGAGGTCTACCACGCGGTCGCGAACGCGGTCGACGTTGTGCTCGACTGCCAGATCGTCGACCGACAGTTGGACTGCCGCGACGGTCGGCTGTGAGTCGGCCATATGCCCCGATCGTCGGGCCGGACCGAAAACGCACCGACCGTCGGATTCAATTCTCTCGACCGCTTATACGTATTCATGTCGGAGGTGACTTCGTGACCGTCGATCCCCCGTCCACCGACGGCCTGTTTACTGAACCGGCGCGGGCGGACGATCTCAACGTCGACCCCGCCGAGATTGACCGGGAGTGGCTCGTCGGTGAGGCGGCCGCCGTCTTCGGCCTCACCCGTGAGGAGGCCGACGAGTGGGTCGTCGAAGACGGCGTTCTCGCCGTGTACGCCCGGATACAGGAGTACTGGGGCGCAGTGTAGGTTCCTACGCGCCACGCGGTCGTCGTCGAAGCGGATCGGCGATCGGGGCCGCCGCCCACGAAGGGAAACGTCTTAATGGACTACGCGCCCAGT
>CAYRWH010000201.1:0-3526 GCA_964427935.1 uncultured Halobellus sp.
CAAGCCTCGCCTGGTCGCCCGGGTGAGCAACGCTCACGTCAGGGCGCAGCTGGTCACTCCCGGATCCGACGGCGACGAGACCCACGCGGCCGCCTCCAGCGAGGACCTCGCGGAGTACGGCTGGGACGCCCCAACGGGCAACCTTCCCAGCGCGTACCTCACGGGATACCTCGCGGGCGCTCGCGCCGTCGACGCCGGCCTCGACGAGGCCGTCCTCGACATCGGGCTCAACACGGCGACGCCCGGCAACAAGACGTTCGCAGTACAGGAAGGAGCGATCGACGCGGGACTCGAGATCCCCCACAACGACGACGTGCTGGCCGACTGGTCGCGCACGCGTGGCGAGCATATCGCCGCGTACGCCGAGCAGCTCGACGAGCCGCTGTACAGCGGCGATTTCGACGCGGCCGACCTACCCGAGCACTTCGACGACGTGCTCGCGACAATTCAGGAGGACCATGAGTAGACACAACGACGGCTGGGAACCGCGGACGCGGCTCGGCCGCAAGGTACAGGACGGCGACATCACGTCCATGGAACAGGCGCTCGACTCCGGGCTCCCGCTGAAGGAGGCCGAGATCGTCGACCAGCTCCTTCCGGGGCTCGAAGACGAGGTGCTGGACATCAACATGGTCCAGCGGATGACTGACTCCGGTCGGCGGGTGAAGTTCCGCTGTGTGGTCGCCGTGGGGAACCGCGACGGCTATCTCGGCTACGCCCAGGCGCGTGACGATCAGGTTGGCGGCGCGATCCAGAAGGCGATCGATGTCGCAAAGCTGAACGTCATCAGAGTCGACCGCGGGTCGGGTTCCTGGGAGGACCAGCCCGGTGGCACGAATTCCCTGACGCGAACGGCGAACGGGAAGGCCGGTTCTGTCACGGTCGAAATCAAGCCCGCTCCGCAGGGGCTCGGGCTGGCGGCCGCCGAGACGGTCAAGAACATCCTCGAACTCGCCGGCGTGGAGGACGCTTGGACGAACTCCGACGGCAACACGCGCACAACGGTGAACCTCGCGAAAGCGACGTTCAATGCCTTAGAGAACGCGGCGCAGTCCCGCACGCCGGAGCACGCGCGTCAGGTCCATTACGACGAGGTGAGAGAGTGATGCAGGCGATAATTCAGCTCCGCGGTGAGGTCAACGTAAACGAGGGCGTCGTGGACACGCTCGACATGTTAAATGTCGGACGCGTTAACCACGCGACGTTCGTCCCCGAGACCGACTCCTACCGCGGTATGATCACGAAGGTGAACGACCTCGTCGCGTTCGGCGAGCCAAGCGTTGAGGCCGTCGCGGCCACTATCGCGCGACGCGGCGAGCCCCTTGAGGGCGACGCCGATGTCGACGACGAGTGGATCGCGACCAACACCGACTACGAGGATGTCGCGGCGCTGGCGACGGCAGTCGTCGACGAGGAGACGACCCTGCGCGAGCAGGGTCTCTCCCCGACGCTCCGTCTCCACGCTCCTCGCGGTGGACACGACGGTGTCAAGCACCCGGTTATCGAAGGTGGCGAGCTCGGCCGCCACACGACCGAGGAGATAGACGCACTGCTGGAGGCAATGCGATGAGCAAGAAACGTCGACAACGCGGTTCCAGAACGCACGGCGGCGGTACGCATAAAAACCGGCGCGGTGCCGGTCACCGTGGCGGTCGCGGTGCCGCGGGACGCGCGAAACACGAGTTCCACAACTACGGCCCGCTCGGCAAACACGGATTTAAACGACCTCCGGACGCACAGACGGACGTTGTTGAGGTCAAAGCCCAGAAGCTTGACGAGGATGTGGCGCTGTACGTCGCGGACGGTCTGGCCGAGCAAGACGGGGATGCGTACGTCGTCGACGCGCGCGATGTCGTCGACGACGGCTATGAGGCGGACGTGGTGAAAGTGCTCGGCGGCGGACAGGTCCGCAACGAGCTCCACGTTACGGCCGACGCGTTCACCGCCGGGGCAGTCGAAGGTATCGAGTCCGCCGGGGGAGAAGCGACGCTCTCCGACCGCGCCGAAGTCGCGGACGGCGAACCGGAAAACATTTCGGACAACAATAATAACGAGGCGTAAGTATGAGTTGGAAGGAGGTCGCCGAACCGGTACTCACGCGGATGCCCGTCGTGAACCGGCCCACGGGCCACGTTCCCTTCAAGCGGAAGCTGGCGTGGACGGCCGGAATCCTGATCGTTTACTTCTTCCTGACCAACATCAACCCCTTCGGACTGGTTGCCGGACAGGGGACCGACTTCTTCGGGCAGTTCCGGTCGGTGTTGGCAGGAGAGCACGGTTCGCTGCTACAGGTCGGAATCGGTCCGATTGTCACCGCATCAATCGTTCTCCAGCTGCTTGGCGGTGCGAACCTCCTCGGGCTCGACACGAACGATCCGCGTGACCAGGTGCTGTATCAGGGCCTCCAGAAGCTCCTCGTCATCATCGTTACGGCGCTCACGGCAGCGCCGATGGTGTTCACCGGCGAGTTCCTTCCTGCCAATCCGGATGTAGGGGCCGCACTTGGTATCGGCACCTTCGGCGTTGAGCTGCTGATATTCACACAGGTGTTCATCGGCGGCGTTCTCATCTTGTTCATGGACGAGATCGTGAGCAAATGGGGCGTTGGATCCGGTGTGGGCCTATTCATTATTGCCGCCGTGAGTCAGCAGATCGTGGGTGGGTTCTTTAGCTTCTCCGCGCTCGGTACGTCCGGATTCTTCGCCAGCTGGTATGGAATCATCATCGGAGAGGTAGCCCTCGGTTCGCCGTTCTCGGCTGAAGGGCTCCAGAACCTGCTTTTCGATCCGGGTAACGTCCTTGCGCTGTTCACCACGGTGTTCATCTTCGGGATCGTCGTATACGCGGAGTCCGTCCGCGTCGAGATCCCGCTGTCACACGCTCGTGTGAAGGGCGCCCGCGGACGCTTCCCGGTGAAACTCATCTACGCGTCTGTCCTTCCGATGATTCTTGTTCGTGCGCTGCAGGCGAACATTCAGTTCCTCGGACAGATCCTCTCCTCACAGTGGGCGGGGATGCCAGAGGCGCTCGGCGTGTACGGTGACCAAGGCGAACCGATATCCGGGCTGTTCTACTACCTGAATCCTATTCAGCGCCGTGACGAGTGGATGTGGTTCCTTGGCGAGATTCCGGCAACCGTTGAGCCGTGGATGATCGCGACGCGGATCATCATTGACCTGACGTTCATGATCATCGGCGGCGCAATATTCGCCATCTTCTGGGTCGAAACGACCGGTATGGGCCCCGAGGCGACGGCGAAACAGATCCAGAACTCCGGGATGCAGATCCCCGGATTCCGCCGGAATCCGCAGGTTGTCGAGAAGGTCATGGAGCGGTACATCCCGCAGGTGACCGTCATCGGCGGCGCGCTCGTTGGACTACTCGCCGTCATGGCGAACCTGCTTGGAACTATCGGCCAAGTCTCCGGAACCGGGCTCCTGCTGGCGGTCTCTATCACGTACAAGCTGTACGAAGAGATCGCTGAAGAGCAGTTGATGGAGATGCATCCGATGATGCGCCAGATGTT
>CAYRWH010000202.1:0-3498 GCA_964427935.1 uncultured Halobellus sp.
CAACATATGATCCGTCCAACATAAAACCCTCGGAGCGTTTGGACGATCTGATACGTTCTGAGATCAGGAGACTCCACTCTATGGCTAGTGAAAAACGGACGTGTGAGTCATTTGAGTACAATTTACTATAGGTTTATTCTAATATTCGAGTTTCATATCAATATTTAAACAACGAACCCTATTGCCCAACGGATCGGATTCCTTCAGATGTTGGGCCCACTGTCCGCGTTCAGGCACTGCCTGAACCGACTCGGTGGCGTCGGTTTGGGCTGACACACCTCACAATCCACCGGGAGAGACGAATTCGCTCATTCGGTGATAAACGGCCTCTAACCGTCGCTTGCGTTCGGTCGTGTTTCTCGTTGTCACACAGATCACTCCGTACCAACATTCACGCGGGGCATAACTATACCCGTCTCTCCGGTATGTTCACGCGAGCTTCCGTATCGATGTCACGACTACGAACGATCCTCGCCGTTGTCGCGCTCGTGCTTGCGGGGTCGCTCGCGCTCGCGACCGGTGCGAGCGTTATCGGCGGGCCCGCGGATACCCTCGCCGACGACCGTGTGGCGATCCAACCGGCGGACGGGTCGAACGGCGACTACGCCTATCTCGACGCGGACGACGAGCTTGTGGTCGATGTCTCAGCGTCGAATCCCAACCTCGATGGCGAGTTCAGCGGCGTAAACGTGAATTCCAGAGCCGTCATCGGGGACGTGTTCACAATAACGTACACCGCGGGAGAGACGGCGGACGTCTGGATAGACCACGACGTTCCCGGCGTCTCGTTCGTCGTCGCGGACGACTCGATGGCTGCCGACTCCCAACCCGACTACCGCCTCATTGAGGGCGACGAGGGAGACGTGACTCTCGCTCCGAACGAGTCGGTATCCGTCGGGCTCGTCGTCGACACCACCGATCTCGACGCGGTCGCCGGGACGATCACGGAAAATCAGTTCTCGATCCATGCGACCGTCACGGAACCGGACGAGGAGGGCGACACGGTGGACTCGTCCGGTCCGAGCCTGACTATCGACGCGCCGAGCCGGTCGGAGCGGCGGTTCGGGGCGAGTGATGTCGAGGACGGTGACACTGTTCGGTTCGATGCGGACGAGATGCGTCTCGACGACCAAAACGTGACCCTCGACCGCCTCGACCTCGTCGGTGCGTCGGCCGGGAGCTACGATCTGGCGGTTGCTGGCAGTCCAGAGGCAATCGACGAGGCGGGTCCACTCGACGCCGACGGAGACCCTCGACCGCTCGCGTACCTCTCGCTCGAGTACGACTTCGACCCGATGGATGTCGACGGGCTCCGGTTCCTGTTTAGTGCCGACTCGGCATTCCTTACGGAGAGTGAGACGACACCGAGCGATGTCTCTCTTTACCGACTGACCGACGACGATGTGTGGAACGAACTCGACGCCGGACCCGTCGACGAGCGAGTTGTCGAACTGCGGGGCTCCCCGCCCGATCGGGCGCACTTCTCGGCGACATCCGAGGACCTCTCCACGTTCGCGGTGGCGGCGCACACGCCGCGAATCGGGGTGACCGACGCGTCACTCGCGACCGATTCGATCGACGCGGGCGCGGAGACGACCGCCGAGGTTCGCGTCGAAAACGCCGGCGGAGTGGCCGGGGAACGGTCCCTAACGCTGACCGCCGACGGCGACCCGATCGCGACCCGGGAGGTGGCGTTGGACCCAGACGCGTCGACGGCCGTCACGTTCCCGGTCTCGATCGATGCGGCTGGCGAATACGACATCGCCGTCGACGACACTCCTGCGGGGACGCTCCGTGTTACCAATGTGGGCACAGAGAACGATGGTGTGGCTGGGGACGACACGGCGGGCGGTGCGGGGGACGATGACGCGGACGCGAGCGTCGGTGATGTGGCCGACTCGCCCGACGGACCGACCGAGGAGCCCGGTGGGTTCGGTCTCCGTGAGGTGGTCGGGCTCGGCGCGCTGGTGTCCGTCGTCGTCGTGTCGCTGTTCCTCGCTCGTCGTGTACCGGATGACTCGTGACGCGACTGTTGAGGGCGTTCGCGACCGGACCGCCGACTATAGTTCGTATCTGCGTACCGACGGTAGTTGGAGCCCGCGTGTCGACGATACGGCGACAACGATTTATCACCGGTGTGTGAGGTGTCAACTGTGACGTTGAACGGACGCAGCCGGGAGGATCCGACTGATCGGGTCCCCTTTCGCGCGGCTCTCGCGGCAGGGAGTCACCCCCTCGATGTGCTGGTGTTGGCTCTCATTCCGGCGGCGCTTCTCGGGGTGTTTTCGCTTCCGGAGTCGACCCGACGATCGCTCGCGTTTGCCTACGCCGATCCGACGCCCCTCACGGCGTTTACTGCGCACTACGTCCATCTGCGGTTCGAGCACCTCCTCGCGAATCTAGTCGGTTACGGACTGCTCGCGGGCGTCGGCTATCTGGTGGCCGCCGCGAGCCGCCAGCGTCGGCTCTTTTTTACTGCGTTCGTGACTTTTTGCCTCGCGTTTCCGTTCGCGCTGTCCGCGCTGAACCTCGCAGTGCCGCGCGACGCGGTCGGGTTCGGCTTCTCCGGAATCAACATGGCGTTTGCGGGGGTACTCCCCCTGTTGCTCGCGGTGTTCGCGTGTCGTCGGCTCGCGCCCGAGGCGTCTGCGTATCCCGTTGACTTGCCGATTAGACTCCTCCCCGCAGGATTTCTGCTGTTAGTTGGGTGGATGGCCGTACTGGCGCTCCCGGGTGGTATCGACACGCGCGGGCTCGCTGGGCCGCTCGTAATGCTTCTCGGTGCCGTCGTCGCCGTCGGACAGCTCCGTTCGCTCGGGGCTCCGGACCGCCCATCTCTGTCCGCATCCCTTCGGTCCACCGTCGGCCGAATCCGGGATCGACCGGGGGATGGAGACCTGTTCGCGGTCGGTTTCGTCCTCGCCGTTGCGTATCCGGTTGTCGGATTCCCCCCGGATGCGACCGCCGACGGACGGATTATAAATCTGTACGTCCATCTGCTTGGGTTCTCTCTCGCGTTCATCGGGCCGTACGTCCTGATCGTCGCCGGCAAATTCCCCGACCCGCGAACTTATTAATCACCGCATTCTCCATCCGGCAAGGCACGGCTTGATTACTGTTTGACACATGTCCCCCAGACGAACCCTCTCAATACTGGTCCAGGTGACGGCGGTCGCTGTCGTCCTTTCGCTCGTTATTGGACAGTATTTGGGTCAGCCAGTGCTTTTGAGCTTCGTCGAGACCGGGAGCATGCAGCCGACGCTCGACCCCGGTGACGGGTTCATCGCCATCCCCGCTCCGATCGCGGGCGACATCGGAACCGGGGATGTCGTGACGTTCGACGCCGAGGAGATCGAGGGCGGCGGGCTGACGACTCACCGTGTCGTCGACGAAACCGAGCGCGGCTACATCACGCAAGGCGACGCCAATCCCTTTACGGATCAGGACGGGGGTGAACCAGTCGTTCAGGAGGCCGATATCGCCGCGACCGCGCTCACC
>CAYRWH010000203.1:0-3488 GCA_964427935.1 uncultured Halobellus sp.
GAACGGGGCCACCGGCAAGCATCCCCGAGGTAGTGACGATCAGAGCGTTGTCGGCGGCGATCCGCTCGCGCTGGCCGTCTCGCCCGGTCACGAAGCGCGCCGCGCCCTTCGCCCGGCGGAACGCCTCCGGATCGCGGAGGAACTCTGGGTGGTGTCCGAGCATACGCGTCACCTCGATTCCCATTCCGTCCACGTACGGAGCCAGATCGTTCGCGTCGGCAACGGCCAACAACTCCTGTGTCCGTCCGATTGCGAACGCGGGAGCGACCACAGTGCCACCCTCCCAAGTCGTCGTTTTCACGCGCTCGGCCCATCGCCGCTCGACAGCCGCCCGGTCTTCGTGTGTCACGTCCGCGTACGTCGATTCACAGATCACGACATCAGCATTGGGACGAGCAGTCGTTCCCGACACCAGCCGCTGGTCGTCTGTGTGAAAGTCGCCGGTGTACAACAGCCGGGTGTCCCCGTCGTCGACGAGTACGTGTGCGGAACCAGGAATGTGTCCCGCGTTGAACAGCGTCACCTCGTATCCCCCAGCGTCGACACCGCCGAGTGTTGGGAACGGTTCCCCGTAGCCGTGGCGCTGCTCGACCTCGCCGAGACGGGCGACGTGTTCGTCGGTGAACGGACACAGCGGACTCGTGCCGTGAAGTTTGAGCGTGTCGCGTGCCAGCGTTCGGGCCAGATCCGCGGTGGGCGGGGTCCAGTGTATCGCGGGTCGACGCGATCCTCTCAGCAGTGCTGGCACCGCGCCGACGTGGTCGAGATGACCGTGAGAGACGACAACGGCGTCCGGTCGTGGATCACGAACTGGATACTGCGGCGGATCCGCGGTCAGCAAGCCGTAGTCGATCAGCAGAGTGTCATCGATGAGAACCGCACTCCGACCGACCTCGCGGGCGCCGCCGAGAAACTCGACCTCCATGAGTGGATTGTAGACGGCTGTGGCGTTAGTGTTCGTCGATCAGTGCTGTTCGCTCCACTCACTCGATGTCTACAGGCTGAGCAGGCCGAGTGCCTCGGGGTCGTACGGGAGACTCCGTCTTCCGTGATGACGAGAGACGAAGTCTCTCAAATCACTTGACCCCGAGGCGGTTCACTCAACGATCTTCGAAGCAGTCGAGCAACGTATCGAGTCGCTCTGGTGAGTTATCTCTGGAGCAGGGGCAAACTCGGCCGAGAGACATCGACTTGGACAGCACAAGTTTCACATGGTGATCACGAGTGGACAACACAATGACGACCCGTCGGATGTTCTCTGAATCGACCCCTTCCCGCAGTCGGGGTACCGCACTCCGGTGGGCTGGGGACCGAGCTACGGGCGTGCCGCACTCGGTGTTGTATCTTGAACCGCCGGCAGTGGCGGATACGGTTATCGCTGATCAGTGGAAGGCGCACGGGTCACGTGTGGAGCTACGGCTCGACGGGTTTCGGACGCTTGTCGACGCGTTGTACGAGGCAGATACGTACGCTGGCTCGTCGACGTTCGTCACGGACGCGGAGCGTCGGTGGATCGTTGAGGAAGCACTCACCCGTATTGAAGATCCAACCCACCCGTTGTACACCGAGGATGATCCTGCCGTTGGGCTCATCGAACAGGCTGAAGAGCTCTTGACGCTGCTGGAGTTTGCGAACGCGATCACAGCGGATGCGGTCAAACGGCGTCTCACTCGGGAAGGAGTTCCAAACCTCGGGCGTGTGTTGTCGCAGTTCGTCACGCTGGTTCACGAGGCACGTCATGACGGGCTCGGCGACGCGAAGACGTTCCGGAGTGAGCGGTTCCGTCACGTCCTCGACGCCGGACAGCAGCTTGTGGAGTCCGAACTCGCCGCGACGGACGTGGTGGTCATCGGTTCGTTCCAAACGATCTCTCCACTGGAACGCAATCTCGTTGAACTGCTTGCCGACACGTTCGATACTGGGGTTGTGGTACCGCGCGTAACTGAAGGCGACGAGCCGAACGGCGTGGACGACGCCGTCCGCCGCATCCACGAGTGGTACGCCGATCTTGGGTTCACGTCGACAACGTCTGTCGAACACTCGGAATCAGCTACAGTGCGGGAAACCGCAGCTGCGTCTCTGTACCAGCACGTCGACGGAGCCGACGAGTCAGTCACGGTCGGCTCCGGCGTGGCTGTCGAGACGCACGCAACGGTTCAGCGTGAGGTGCGCGCCGTCGTGCGCGAGGTACGGTCGCTAATCGGGGAGGGTGTCACTCCCGAAGCAATCGCTGTCGCGCCGTTCGAGACAGACACGTACGGTGACAGGCTCGCGGATGGACTCCGTGATGCGGACGTACCTGTATCGTTCCATTCGTCGCAGTCGTTTTTCGCTACGTCGACTGGGAAGCTGTTCGAAGCGGCGATGGATCTCGGGACGGAGCCAGACCGACAGGCTCCGCTCGTCAGGCTGCTGTCGAACCCACTCGTGTATCCCGGTCAACGAGAATCTACTCGCCGGGTGCTTCAGACCACAGCGATACTGGAGTCGACACAGGTCTCTGTGCTCGCGGACCACGTGGAGCCGACAGATGAGAACTTGATCCGGGACGCCGTTGAGGCGTGTGGCGAGTTCGTAACCACCGATGACTTCGACGCTGCCCGTCAGGAGCTGTTCGCCGCTCTTGGCATCCCGACGGGTGACGACGGGACGACCCTCACGGACGGTGTCGAGTTTTCACGGCACGTGACGGCTCGAGAGCAACAGGCGATGGAGGCCGCGACCGACGTGTGTACATCGCTGACTGATCTCCGGCCGTCAAGCCGGCGGACTATCGACGCGGACACGGCTGGTGAAGCCCTGCGACGCGCGCTCGAACAAGTGTCAACCGACACGACGGTCGGTCGGGAATCAAACAGCGTCCGCGTGTGCTCACCGGTCGAGGCGGTAGGGAACGACACGGATCACGTGATCGTACCGGGACTCACAACCGAACACACGCCGTCGCCCCCGCGCCGCTTGGCGTTCGCGCGGCCGCTCAACGATGCGCATCCGGACTTCGAAGCTGCGGACCCTGTCGCAGGGACGCGGTACGCGTTCGCGCAGTTGCTCGCGTCCGACGCGACGGTGACGTTCACCGCGCCCGAGCGCGATGCGAATGGCGACCGGTACGTCATCGCCGACACGGTCCTAGAGCTCGAACGCGTCACCGAACTTGAGGTCGAACGTGGTGACAGCAACCACGCGGGACCAGCGACGTACGCAGACGTACACCGATCGCTCGCTACTGCCATCGAGACGGATGCCGTCACACCGAGGGAAGTCGTGGCAAACGCTGGCACGTACGACATCGATATACCGGGTGCGAACGCGCCTGAACGGCTCGCAGGCGGCGTACGAGTTGCTGCCGCACGCGCAGCCGATACAGTCGGTAAGTACGATGGGCACGTCGACCCGGAAGTCATCTCTGACTTGCGAGATGGCGAACAACCGTACAGTCCGAGCCGCCTCGAAACGTTCGCCGACTGCGGGTTCAAGTATTACCTCGG
>CAYRWH010000204.1:0-3449 GCA_964427935.1 uncultured Halobellus sp.
ATGGGGATGATGTTCAACCACGAGCCGGCGATGCAAAACCACGGCTTCTGGTCGAACGTCCACGCGGCGTTCGTCCTCGCCGGCGTGTTCGGCATCCTTCAGCTGTGGTCGTCGATAGAGTCGTCACGGCGGGACGTCGAGGAGAAACTCGACATGGTTGCCGAGCAGAAGGCGGAAATACAGGACGTCGAGGCGGCAAAATCGGAAGTCGAAAACCGCCGCGAGGAGGTCGAACGCCTGAACAAACACCTCGAAACGAAGGCCGACGAGTACCAGAGGGGTATGGACCGTGCCGCTGCCGGTGACCTGACGGTTCGGCTCGACGCCGACAGCGAGAGCGAAGCGATGGAGCAGATCGGCGCGGCGTTCAACGAGATGATGGACGATATCGAGACGACGATGGAGGAGATCCAGTCGTTCGCCCACGAGGTATCTGCTGCGAGCAGCAACGCGATGTCGAACGTCGACACCGCCGAGGGACTCAGCGAGGACGTGACCCAGTCGATCGGTGAAATTGCGGAGGGTGCCGACGAACAGCGGGAGATGCTCACGCAGGTGTCGAGCGAAATGAACAACCTCTCGGCAGCGATCGAGGAGGTCGCCTCCTCGACCGAAACTGTCGCCGACGCCGCCCAACAGACGGCCGCGATCGCAGATGAGGGTGAGGACACCGCCGGGACGGCGATCGATAGCGTCCAGGAGTCGCAGGCGGCGATCGAGTCGACCGCGGAGAACGTCCGGCTGCTCGAAGAGCGGATGGACGACATCGGCGAGATTGTCGACCTCATCGGCGATATCGCCGAGCAGACCAACCTCCTCGCGCTCAACGCGAACATCGAGGCCGCGCGCGCCGGCGGGGACGGAACAGGATCGAGTGATGGCTTCGCCGTCGTCGCCGACGAGGTGAAACAGCTCGCCGAGGAGACGAAGGATGCGGCCGAGGAGATTGAGGAGCTGATCGAGGGGACCCAACGACAGACAACGGCGACGGTGGAGGAGGTCCGCACGGCGAGTGAACACATGGACGCCGGTGCGGACGCCGTCCGCGACACGGCCGACGCGTTCACTCGGGTCGCCGACAACGCCGCTGAGACAGACGAGGGAATCCGCGAGATCAGCAACGCAACCGACGATCAGGCCGCAAGCACCGAGGAGACAGTGTCGATGGCCGAGGAGGTGGCGGGGATCAGCCAGTCGACCGCCGAGGGGGCGGATGAGGTCTCGACGGCAGCCGCCGACCAGCTATCGGCGATGTCGCAAGCGACGACCGAAGTTGGATCCCTCGTCGATCAGGCCGAGCGGCTCCAAGAGCTGCTCCGAGCGTTCGATGTCAGCGACGGGTCGAGTGGCGGTCCATCGGCCGGGTCGACACGCGACGTGGCCATGGGCGACGGCGGGAGCCCGGAGTAGGCGAACCGCTCGGCTCAGGATCGTCGTGGCTTGCGGCAACGTCGGCTCGCGGGCGTTGTAACTTGCGGCAACGTCGGCTCGGAGTCACCGTGGACCGCCCCGACTTCCGTACTACGTGTCACTGTTTGCGGAACGGCTTTCGGTTTCGAGTACGGCTTCGAGCACCGGGAGAACTCGTTTTACTTCTGCGCCGCTCTCGACGAACACCAGCGTTCGCGGCGGCTGGGTCGCCTTCGGCCTGACGCGGAGCCCCGCAGTTCCGGCGGCGTCGGCGGCGGCGTCTGGCGCGACCCGGAACTCGACCCTGACGCGGTCGGGCTGAACGAACACTTCGCCGAGTCGATTGCTGCCGTCGACGAGTGCGTACGCGAGCGCACCGTCCGGTGTCGGCTCTACGTCGGGATCGGCGTCTGTCACCGACAGATCCCGGAGCCGTCCGTGGTTCCCGGTCACCTCTGAGGCGAGCAGTTGCGCGATCCGGACGCCGTCGGTCAGGCGCTCTTCAGCCATCACTTGCCCCCCGTGAGTTCAGACCGAACGTCGGCAGCGAGGTGGTCGACTGCCGCTCCCTGCTCTTTCGCGTAGAGAACGGCCGACGCCTCGATGGTGACCGCGAGCGCGCGCTGTCGTTCGTTGATCCCGGCGACCGCGCGCTGTTTCTCGACGCCAGCGTCGACGATGGCATCGAGCGCGGTTTCGAACGTTGACTGCTCGCGTAACACGTCCTCGGACGGGCGGAACCCCTCGGGTATCGTCACCTCATCCGGGTCGAATCGGGCGACGAGGTCGCCGTCGTCCTCCTCGACCAGTCCCCGCCCGACCGCTACGTCGACCAGTCGTTTCGCCTGATCCGGTGAGAACCAGTCACGCTCCAGCGAGAGCGCTACCACGAACTCGCCCTCGCCCAGCCGGTCCGCGGCGTGCCACTGGAACGGGGCAGCCACGGTGGCTTCGAGACTCATGTTCGGGTGGCCGCCACGGAGGGGCGTAAACGTACCGGAGCGTGTCGGGGGTCCGTTTTTCCCTTCGCGTCCCGCATGCCCGGAAACGGACGCCCTTATCCCTCTCGGCGGGGTACACCGGCGTATGATATTTGAGGGCCTTCCGACGACCCCCCGCTCAGAGGAACTCGTCGACAAGGCGTTCTCCCGTGCGGCACGCGCGGGTCGCGCCAAGCGTGGCCACGAGGCCCAGGAGTCGATGCTGCGGACCGCCGGCAACATCCTCTCGGACAACTTAGAGAACGTCGTCGTTTCGTGGCCGGATTTCGGCTTCGATGTCGACCCGTTCTACTACGAACTCGCGGACGCCATCGTCGATGTCGACCGCCTCCGACAGGCGCTGTCACAGGTAATGTGGGCGAGTCGGCAGATAGAGGACCTCCGTGACGAGTACACGACGAAAATCCGCAACTCCGACGTCGACACCGCTCGGAAACACCGCAAGCAGGCGTTCGCGCGCATGGCGGACATCATGGACCAGATCGAAGACGACCTCCGCTACATCGGTGACTCTCGTGACGACCTGCGGGACCTACCGGACATCCGGCCCGACGAACCCGCTATCGTCGTCGCGGGCTACCCGAACGTCGGCAAATCCTCGTTCGTGAACCACGTCACCCGCGCCGCAAACGAGATCGCCGAGTACCCGTTCACAACCCGCGGCGTTCAGGTCGGACACTTCGAGCGCGATCATATTCGTTACCAGATCGTCGATACGCCTGGACTGCTCGACCGTCCCGAAGCGGAGCGCAACGACATCGAGCGGCAGGCGGTGAGCGCGGTGGCCCACCTCGCGGATGTCGTCCTCTTCGTGCTCGACCCGTCCGGAGACTGTGGGTACCCCCTCGATGTCCAACTCGAACTCCGCGAGGAGGTCCGTGCGCTGTTCGACGAGTCGATCCCGCTTCTCACAGTCGCGAACAAACACGACCGCTTCGACGCGGTTCGTGCCGAGGCTGTCGACGCGACGATGAGCGTCACCCAGAACGAGAACGTCGAGTCCGTCCTCGATATGGTCGTCGACGCGGTCGAGTACGA
>CAYRWH010000205.1:0-3412 GCA_964427935.1 uncultured Halobellus sp.
GCGATGGCCGTGTTCATGTTCTCACTGGCCGGACTCCCGCCGTTTGCCGGGTTCTTCTCGAAGTACGTCCTGTTCCTCGGTGCGATCGACAACGGCTTCGTCTGGCTGGCGGCAGTCGGCGCGATCAACAGCGTGATCTCGCTGTACTACTACAGCCGCGTGGTGAAGGCGATGTTCCTCGATGACCCCGAGTCGTCGAGTACGCTCGACGTGGTCGATAGCCGGCCGACGGCGCTATACGCGGCGGTTGTCGTCGCCGCGGTTGTAACCGTCCTGCTGTTGCCCGGATTCGGTCCGGTCATCGAGACCGCCGAGGCTGCGGCCTCTGCGCTGTTCTGAGCGGACGGCGCCTTCCGCACCCCCACGTTTTCCACCGATATCCGCAGGTATTACCCGCGCCGTCTCATAATAGCTACATGAGCAGCCGGCAGTATCGCTGTCTGGGTTGTCTTGAACACACTATTAGCCGTCCGTTCAACACCTCACACCTCTCCGTGACCTGTCCGAACTGTGACTCCTTCGAGCGGTTCGTCAACGAGGACGTGTATCAACAGTACGAATCGTTCGAAGCGTCTCCGCCGGCGGAGTTGGACTGGGAACGGTTAGATCGGACGGAGAAGCTGCTAGTCTGTGAACGGCTTGTCAGGTCGACAAAAACAATCGCGGATTTTGAGATCGCAGACTGAACCTGCGTCCGTCGTACTACCGGGCGTACAGCGGACCGCCGACGAGTGAAGTGAGCGAGACACCGCTTGCCGGCGTGACCGCCACGTACGGGTGTTCGACGGGGCCGAACACGTCGACGACGCGACCGACCGTCGAGAGCGATTCGTCGACGACGCCCGCCCCGATCTCGGGCGGTTCTTCTCCGGTCTCGCCGCGGGCGATCGCGAGTCCGCCGGCGGTCCGGACAACAGTTCCAACGCGGCGCATCGTCACTCTCGTAAGATCCCGATATAGGCGGCGGCCGCCTGTACGAGGTCGTTTTTTGAGGTGTCTTCTGTGCCTTGAACGATCACCGCACCGCGAGGTTCGTATTCCCGTGAATACGTCATTTCGCGCTCGATCACTGCGTCGTACCCGACCTGCTGGACCGCTTTGGCGATTTCGTCGACGGTCGGTTCCTCGACCGCGAGGTCCATCGGCACGCGACGGCCCTCCGACCGCGAGCGGTCGGCGTCGAAGTACGCGGGATAGACGACGTTCTCGACCATACGGAAACGGCGAGCGGACGGGGTAAGGTCGTTTCGACTCCGCTCCGCCGACCGAGGAGCACGTCGCCACTACTCGATCGTAAACTCGAATCGTGCGCCACCGGCAGTCCCGGTCGTTGCCCGAACCGTCCATCCGTGTCCCTCCGCGATCCGCTTAGCGATTGCGAGCCCGAGTCCCGTTCCATCCTCGTCCGTGGTAAACCCCGTCTCGAAGATTCGATCCGTGTCGTCCGGGAGTCCGTGACCGTCGTCCTCGACGTAGAACCCCTCGGTGCTGCCGTCGGGACGCGTGGTACGACCGACACGGACGGTGAGTGTCGTTGACTCCGCGTCTGCCGGCCCATGCTCGACACTATCGTCGGGCTCTGCCCGGCTTTCAGTCGAGCCGTGCTCGACGCTATCGTCGGGCTCTGCCCGACTGTCCGTGGAACCGTGTTCCACGCTATCGCCGGGCTTCGCCCGGCTTTCAGTCGAG
The DNA here is from genome assembly GCA_964427935.1 of uncultured Halobellus sp. Taxonomy (GTDB): domain Archaea; phylum Halobacteriota; class Halobacteria; order Halobacteriales; family Haloferacaceae; genus Halorubrum. The sequence continues at coordinate 1,690 of CAYRWH010000205.1, forward strand.
CCGTGCTCGACGCTATTCCGAAACAAGTTCTCGAACAACTCACCGACCCGGGTCGGGTTCGCGTTGAACTCGGCGTCCTCTTCGACGACGAGTTTCGCATTCGGCGTGTCGACGCTCGCCCACGCTTCGCGCGCGAGCGACGCGAGCGATACGGGTTCTGTATCGCCGACAACTTCGCCCTCCCGTGCGAGCGAGAGGAGGTCCTCGACGAGTTGGTCCATCCGCCGCAACGCGTCGACGGCCCGTTCGAGATGGTCGATGTCTCCGGTGTCGCGGGCGAGATCGACGTACCCCTCGGCGACGGACAGCGGATTCCGGAGGTCGTGTGAGACGATTGAGGAGAACTGTTCGAGCCGTTCGTTCTGTCGCCGGAGGGTGGCCTCGCGCTCGCGACGCGTTGTGACATCAGTGTATATTGCGTAGCCGGAGACGTTCTCCGCGTCGAGGTGGATCGGAATAACGTGAAGGATGAAATGGCGTTCTCCGTCAGCGGTCACGCGGGTGACTTCCCGTCGAACATTCTCCCCCTGACGGAGCTTGGCGTTGAGATCCTCGGCTTCGGCACGAGCCTCGTCGCCGTTGGAAACGAGATACTCGTCGATCGACTCGCCGGTGACCGTCTCGGCATCGTATCCGAACGTCTCCTCGAACGCGGAGTTAACGCGCCGGAGGAGCGGTACGCCGTCGACGTAGTCGTACGCGACAGCTGGGTCGGGAACGTTCTCGAACAGCGCGAGGAGCCGGTCGCGTTCGGCACGAAGCTCGTCGTCCGCACGGATCCGGTCAAGCGTCTCCTCGAGGTGTGACGCGAGGAGCTCCACGAGCCGGCCGTCCTCGTCTCCAAACCCTTCTGGGTCATCGGTGGCAACCTGTAACACCGCGTCGTCGTCGATCGGAACGGTGATCTGGTGTCCGCTCGACTCATCGCCTCGCCGCGGGGTGACGATCGGCTCCCCGCGTTCGATGACGGTTCCGGCGGAGCCGTGACCCGCCCGGACTCGTCGGCACTCCTTTATGTCCACGTCCGTGGAGACGGCAACGGGTTCAACCCAGCCGTCCGCTAACACACCGATAACGACGTCGTACTCTGGGAACACCTCGTCTGCGACGGCGACTGTAGTCCGATAGGCGGTGTCGGTGTCGCGAACGGTCGCGAGGCGGGTCGTTCCGGATCCCAACCGCTCGATACGTGATGGTTTCGTCGACGGCGATGTACGAATTGGATCCCCGTCGCTCCGTGTGAACAGCCAGTCGACCTGTGTCCCCACCGCGTCCGGATCCGTCGCAATGGCATCGACGAGCGGGTGGGCCGCGACCGGATCTTCGGGGTCGTCGACAAGCGCAACCACGGGGGGTGTTGGATTCGTTTCCTGAATCCGGGTCAATGCCGCGGGATCCGTGACGACGCACGCGTCCGCCTCGGAGGGGTCAAGCGGTCGGGCGTGCGCTGTTCGAAAGCCGTCCGGGACTCCGTCTTTCTGGGAGAGATCGGCTACTACTGACGACCACGCTACCGTCGATCCGTCCGCGTCGACGGCGACGACGGTCCGTTCGTCCGGAGACGCGTGACCCACAATACGGGTCTGTACTGCGTTTTTGGATATAAACGTTCTCTCCCGGTCCGTCGAGTTCGTTCGGGTCGAGACGGGCGCTCCCGCCGAGTGAGCACACCCCGGAACCCTTTTGGAGCAACACGGGCCAGAACATGGTAATGAGCGATCTC
>CAYRWH010000206.1:0-3410 GCA_964427935.1 uncultured Halobellus sp.
TGATCATTACACGAAGGTGGGTCGGCGACCCCTTTATCGGTTCGGTCCACGTCTGACCCGCTCCCTCCTCGCCGACGCAAGCTTTAGGGCCGCATCCACCTAACGGATGGTAGCTACCCTCGTACCCGGGACCGTTCACCCCCGCCCGTCCCCGACTCGGTTCCGACCGCGGTATGAACACCATACATGAGCATCGACATCGACCCGCTGTGTGACGCCGCCGGCCTCACGATCACCGATCATATCGAGAACACGCAGTTCGAACTGTACACGGACCGTGACGTCGTTCCACGACCCTCTCCGAAGGAGGACCACTACTTCCCGGTGGACGCGAGCGTGACGGTTGAGGCGGGGTCCGTCGAGATCCCGCGGGTCGCGCAGGTTGCTGCCCGTGACGGTGCCGGGACGCTACTGGCGCGCGGGGATGATTTCTCGATGCCCTCCAGACGGTACTACGTCAGTATCGATCCTGCCCCGACGAAGCTGTACCTGGGGTTCTCGGGTGCGTTCTCGGTAACCTCTGATAGCGAGATGACTCGAATCGAACTCGACGATCCAACGGATATCACTCTCGGATTTCGCTCGCTCCACCAGGCGCCCGCCGGGACGATCACGACGCCGACGGATCCCGAGTCGCTGATGGGTGCCGTCTCGCTTCTCGGCTCCTCCCTTCAGACGACCAGCCCGGAGCGGTCGTTTCCGACTCTGCGTGGTCACCCACCCCTCATCGAACCGGGCGACGAGTTTCACGCCCCTGATCGGATCGAGCGGCCCAACACCGGCGTTCGGATCGTGGTTCCCCCCGAGTACCGATCGCTGTACCCGGTCGTGCCGCTCGCGTACTACCTCGCGGCGGAAGTCGTTCCCGGCGAGTCCGCGCGGATCGAAGGCGACGGATGGGAACACTCGCTGGAGCCGAACCTCGAACGCCGAGCCGCGGAGGTGCTTCGGCAGTCGTTCCACTTCGACTGTATCGCCCGAACGGAGGGGTTTTACCCGGTCGATCTACACGAACGGGAGGCGACTGCGGTCGACCTCGACTGGGCGGCGCTGTACGACGCTCCGCTCGCGGAGCGGCTCGGCGAGTATCTCACGGTCCCGTTCGAGACGGTCGAACCGGAGCTCCCGCAATGGACCCTGACGACGGACATCCGGCCCGATCCGGAGAATGTCGAGTCTCTCCCGTTCGTGGCGGGGGAGCTATCGATCGTTCGATCGCCCGAGACGGTTACTCACGCAAGCATGGGCGGTCCCGGTGATATCGGGTTCTTCCGTACGGCCGATCTGGCGTCCGCGGACCTGCTCCGAGGCGGTGGGAATGTGGAGGTTCACGGTGTGAACTCGGATGTTCGAGGTGCGGACGCGCCGAGCGAGCGTGGTGCAACACTCGACAGTGCGGAGTTCGTCCAGCCAGAAGAGGTCGACACGGTCGAGCACGCATGGGTCGGTGACGGGGTTCCGCTCGACGCAAACAAAGCTACGCTCGACGCGTATCACCGACGGCTCGAAGTCGGCGCGATCGAACAGTCACGGATCTCCGTGCTCGTCGTGTGTAACGACGACCAAATGAGTGAGGAGGATGAAGTCTCGGAGCTGTACGGACTCCGCGACATGGTCCAATTCGACATCGAGGTCCGACACAACCTCACCCGCAAGGAGATGCAGGAAGTGCTCGCGTCAGATGTCGACTTCCTACACTACATCGGTCACGTCGACGACCGTGGCATGCAGTGTTCGGACGACTACCTCGATCTCACCCAGGAAGACCTCGAGGTCGGCGTAAGCGCGTTCCTGTTGAACGCGTGTCAGTCCTACAAGCAGGGCGAAGCGTTGATCCACCGTGGCAGCCGTGGTGGGATCGTCACGCTCACCGATGTCGCAAACTCGCCGGCGACCCAACTCGGCCGGATCATCGCTCGACTAATGAACAGCGGGTTCAACCTTCGGACCGCACTTCACGTCGCGAAACGCGAGCTGATCACCGGCCACCAGTACATCGTCGTTGGCGACGGGGCAGCAACGATCTGCCAGAATCGGAGTGGGATTACTGTCGTCTTTGAGACATCAGAGAGAAATAAAAATAAGTGGGATTTTTCCGCTGATTTCTTCCCGAATAGGAACCACGGGATCGGTTCGCTCGCCACGCTCAATACTCCAACCGTTGACTCAAACTACTACGTTCCATCAAAAGCACGGTACACTGAAACAAATAAACAAGAGTTAACCAGATTTCTTGATCTGGAGCTAGTACCTGTTTTTTTCAACGGCGAGTTAGTTTGGAGCGATCAGATATCTATTGATTAGGGACCAGGGTCTCCGACAGCAACGTTCGCCGCCGCCGGAGCTGCCTGCGACAACAACAGCAAGGCGGTGAACAGGACGCCGGTCATCTTTGGGTGCTCTGCCAGGTAGTCCGCAACACTTTCGTACATATTACACAGAATAACGCGTGATAATAATACCCAGTCTTATAAGAACTGGCACGACTCCGATGTTTAAATAAACAGAAACATGAAAGTAACACACACCGGCTGTCGGATACCGACTAATACGAAGCCGGTCGTATTCAAACCCCGGCCAACCGGTTTCTCAGCCTAGTCCTCTGCTTTTTCGTTTCCGCTGTCGGTGGTTTCAACCGTGTACTACCGGATCACGTGGTATGAGCGAGGACGACGTCGACCTTCTGGATCCGTTCCGCCAGTTCTTCTCCTTCCGACGGGACGTGCTCGTGTTGTCGGTAGCGATGTTCGCCTTCAGCCTCGGCTTTCAGATGACGAGCCGATACATCCCCGAGTACATGTCCGCGTTGGGGGCGAGTGCGTTCGTCATCGGACTGTTCGGAACCGTCGGCAACGTCATTGGCGCGGTCTACCCGTACCCCGGCGGCCGGCTCTCCGACCGGATCGGCTCCCGAGTCGCGCTCACCTTGTTCGGACTGGCGTCGAGTCTCGGGTTCGCCGTCTGGCTCGTCGCGCCGAATCTCGGGACGATCACGCTCGCCGGCGTCGTCCTCGAACCGTGGATCTGGATCTTCGTCGGCCTCTTTTTAGCGCAGGCATGGAAGTCGTTCGGGCTGGGTGCGACGTTCGCGGTCGTCAAACAGTCGGTCCCCCCGCAGCGTCTCGCGCGCGGGTTCGCGAGCACGGAGGTGTTCCGCCGGACGGCGTTCCTCGTCGGACCGCTGATCGCGGCGGGCGTGCTCTACGCGTTTGCCGACTTCACGGTCGGGTTCCAGTACGTACTCGCCATCGCAGTCGTCTTTGCGGTGCTCGCGACGATCGCACAACACCGGTTGTACGACGCGAGCGAGGACTCGATCGGCAAGGAGTTCGAGGGGGTCTCCGAAATCGTCGCAGACCTCCGTGGACTCCCCTCGACGCTCCGTCCGTTGCTCGTGGCCGACACGCTCG
>CAYRWH010000207.1:0-3375 GCA_964427935.1 uncultured Halobellus sp.
AGCCCGATGAAGAAGGCGAACGTCGCCGCCGCCGTGATCCCGTACAACAGCCCGATGAACGTCACCGCCGCTTGCCGGCGCTGCTCGCGCAGCTGGTTGACGGCGTTCATGTTCTTCGAGATCAGCTCGCCGAGCTGTTTGGGGTCGCCGCCCATCCGCCGGCCGACGAGGTACATCTCGGAGAACTTCTGGATGAGATACGATCGCGTGTCACGCGTGAATGCCCGCCACGCGCCCTCCGTACTGATCCGCATGTTGAGCCGGCGGTACAGCCGCGTGATCGCCGGCGACAGCGCTCCGAAGTCCTTGTCCCGGAGCGTCGTCAGCACGTCGGTCGTAGTCGACTGCTTGGCGCTCTCGGTCGCACCGAGCGCGCGAACGAACGAGGGGAACTCCCTGTCACGAGCGCTGATCGCCTGCTCTTCCGAGCGAAGGATCACCCCCGTGATGAACAGCGGCGAGATGGGGACGGCGAGATACAGCGGCAGTCGGACATCGTCGATGAACCAAAGGAGTCCGGGGAGCCCGGGACCGTATCCGAACATCCCGGCAGCCGTGAACCCGATGAGGAGGAACGAGAGTCCACCGCCGATCCCGAGCGACGCCCACAGCTTCAGGTCGCCCGGGGCGCGCTCCTCGGGGTGGTACCAGATCGGGTCGTACGGCGACGTCGCCCGGATCATCGCGTAGAAGCCGAGCTGGACGAAGACGAACAGGACGATGACCGCCGCGACGGTCGCCGTCGGGTCGTTTCCGGTCAGGATCGGAAGCACGATGGCGAAGACGAGCGCGAACGTCATCGAGAGGATCATCGACATGTACAGGTCCTTCATCACCTCCAAGTTCGACAGCGACGACTCGTACAGGGTCTCGTATTTGGCGAGCATCACGTCCTGTTCGGAGACGAGGAAGTCCTCCAACGACTGCCCCGCCCCGAGCGTGTAGCCGAGCCGGTCGAAGAAGTCGGCCATCGCGTCCGAGGGCACCTCTTTGGCGCGGCGACGACACGCGTCGTCAAGGCTCTGGTTCCACGTGTCGACGAGGCTGACGACCCGCCCGATCTCCTCGGCAGCCGCGCCGTACTCCTCCTCTTTGGCCAGCGTCCGGAACACCTCCATGCGGTCGATGTTCGTTGTCGACAGCACGGTCATGTGGGTCATCACCAGGTGGAGCTGGTTGTCGATCCGGTTCTCGACGCTGCTGAGGTAGATCTTCGGGTAGATGACGGCCGAAACGAGGGTGAGCGCGCCGAACATCGGGATCGGGACCCGTGCGGCGAACGGGAGCGGGAGGAGGAACGCGCCGGCGATCGTGAGCAGGAAGACGACCGCCGCCGGGACGAGCACGTAGCCGACGTACTGCCGCTTCGAGATGTCGAGCTTCTCGTAGGACGCCATCACCTCCTCGGTGAGCCGCATGGCGGTGGCGAGCCCCTGACCGGCCTGTTTCACGCCCATAGCTCACACACCTCGGTGTCGGCTGCCGGCGCTCATCTGACGTTCCGGTGCATGTCGAAGGGGAGCCCCTCGACGCCGTCGCGCTGGAACGCGTCGATGGCCTCGTTGACCTCGTGGTAGCCCAAGATCCCCTCCTGGATCATCCGCTCTATCAGCTCCGCGCGGAACTGTAAGTCGTCGTAGATGTCGCGGGTGTCCGCGTAGCCGAGCAGCGTCGCGATCTGCTCTTCGAGCACGTAGGAGTTGTTCATTCCCTGGAAGACGATCTCGTCCTCGACGGGGTCCCAGCTGAACACCTCACGGGTGACGACCCCCTCCATCTCCTTGGAGTACCCCTCGATCTCCTGCACGCTCGTCACCCGACGGAGTACGTCGTCGCCCTGTTTCACCCGGTTCTGGAACAGCGCGACGTCCGCGTTGTCCATGAACGTCTCCGGCACGTTGATCGGCTCGGAGGTGAACCGCTGGATCATCGAGACGATGTCGGAGGCGTGGAACGTCAGCATGACCGGGTGACCGGTCTGGGCGGCCTGGAACGCCATCCGCCCCTCCGCACCACGGACCTCACCCACGATGATGTAGTCGGGACGCGACCGGAGCGCGGCGGCGACTAGGTCGAACATGTCGACGTCCGAGGAGCCCTCGCCGCCGCCCTCGCGGGTCAACAGCTGCTGCCACGTGTTGTGCGGCGGGATGACCTCCGCGGTGTCCTCCGCGGTGTAGATCTTCGAGTCCTGTGGGATGTACGAGAGGATCGCGTTGAGCGTCGTCGTCTTCCCGGACGCGGTCTCACCGACGACGAACACGGTCTGTTCGTTCTCCAGACAGAGCCAGAGGTACGCCGCGAGCTCCGGCGAAAGCGTCCCCCAGTTGGTGATCTGGTTGATCGACAGCGGCGCCTCCTCGCCCTGCCGGATCGTGAGCGAAGAACCTTTCAGCGAGACGTCATCGGAGTAGATGATGTTGATACGCGAGCCGTCCGGCAGCGTCGAGTCGACGATTGGGTCGGAGTCGGAGAGCGGGTCACCGATCCGCTCGCCCATGTTCCGGAGCCAGTTGTCGAACTCCTTCGGGGTCCCGAAGTCGACGGTGGTCTCCAACATCCCGAACGTGCCGTGATCGACGTGACACTCGTGAGGGCCGATGACGTGAATGTCCTCGTTGGCCGGGTCACGCATCACCGGTTCCAGCGGGCCGAGTCCGACGATGTCGCGGTTGAGCCGGTAGCGGATGTTCTCGTACGTCTCCTCGGTGACGGAGAGCTTCCCCATGTTCAAGAGCTGTGAAGCGGTCCGTTTCCACCCGGAATCGCCGTTCTGGATGTGGGTGACGTCCGCCAACAGCTCCTCGATCAGGTCGTCGTACTCCGCTTCGGAGTCGGGCGCCGTGTGCCCGCCGCTCGCCGCGAGCAGCTTGTTTTTCACCTGGTTGAGTACCGTCGCCTGAGGCCCCGACATCTCCGGTTCGATCGCGTAGTACTTGGTCTCCTGTCCGAGGTCGCCGTACACGTGACAGAATATCGGGCCGCCGACCGGGTAGAGCACGTTCGGCCGGGCCGACTCGTACTCCGATTTCGGCTCCTCGATGAACAGCGGGAACTCCCCCGTGATCTGTTTGAACTCCTGGAGGTGTTCCCGGAGGTGCGGCCGCCGCATCGCTGCCTTCCGGAGCTCGTCCGACGGTTTCGCGGTCCCGTGTTCTGTCATCGTCTGTTGTGTGTCGTGTGTTGGTCGTGTGTCGTGTGTTGGTCGCGCGTCGTGTGTGGTTCACCCGTGGCGACCCGGCGCTCGGGCGTCCAAGTGCCGCCCTCAGGCCACGCTCCGGCTCTCGATCACGATCCCCGTCCCCGAGCGAACGGAGAAGCCGATGGTGTCGCCGACCTGTTCGCCCATCCCCGCGAACCGTTTGACGTTGATCT
>CAYRWH010000208.1:0-3355 GCA_964427935.1 uncultured Halobellus sp.
TCGCCCGACTCGACCCCGACACGCTGTTGCATCTCAAGCTCTCGCCCGGCGACATCATCGAGATCGAGGGCGCGGAGACGACTGCCGCAAAGGTCTGGCGTGCGGACCGTCAAGACTGGAACACCGACACGGTCCGCATCGACGGATTCACCCGTCAGAACGCGGATGTGGGTATCGGTGAACGCGTTACCATCAGGAAAGCCGAGGCGGAGAAGGCCGACAAGCTCGTCCTGGCCCCACCCGAGGAGGCGTCGGTCCAATTCGGCTCAGACGCCGCCGGCATGGTGAAGCGTCAGATCCTCAAGCGGCCCGTCGTCGAACGCGACATCGTTCCCGTAATGAGTTCGACGAACCACCCGTTCATGCGCTCGCCCGGACAGGCGATCCCGCTGATCGCGGTCGAGACGGAACCGGACGGCGTCTGTCTCGTTACCGAAGACACCGAGGTGGAACTACGAGAAGAGCCGATCTCCGGCTTCGAAAAGACCGGTGGCGGTATCACCTACGAGGATATCGGCGGTCTCCAGTCGGAGATACAGCGGGTCCGCGAGATGGTGGAGCTGCCGATGAAACACCCGCAGATCTTCTCGAAACTCGGGATCGAGCCGCCACAGGGAGTCCTGTTACACGGTCCCCCGGGTACGGGGAAGACGCTGCTTGCGAAGGCGGTCGCCAACGAGACATCCGCCTCGTTCTTCTCCATTGCCGGGCCTGAGATCATCTCGAAGTACTACGGCGAGTCCGAACAGCAGCTCCGCGAGATCTTCGAAGACGCGAAAGAGGAGTCGCCGTCGATCATCTTTATCGACGAACTCGACTCGATCGCCCCCAAACGTGAGGATGTCACCGGCGAGGTCGAGCGGCGGGTGGTCGCCCAGCTACTGACGATGATGGACGGCCTGGAGACGCGTGGACAGGTGGTCGTCATCGGGGCGACCAACCGTGTCGACAGCGTCGACCCGGCGCTCCGCCGCCCGGGCCGGTTCGACCGTGAGATAGAGATCGGGGTCCCCGACGAGGTCGGTCGGAAGGAGATACTACAGATCCACACGCGTGGAATGCCGCTGTCCGACGACGTGAGTCTGGACCACCTCGCGGACGAGACGCACGGGTTCGTCGGCGCGGACATCGAGAGCCTCACCAAGGAGGCGGCGATGAAGGCGCTTCGGCGCTACCTCCCCGAGATCGACCTCGACGAGGAGGAGGTTCCGCCGAGCCTGATAGATCGGATGATCGTCAAACGGGACGACTTCGGCGGCGCGCTAAACGAGGTTGAGCCCTCGGCGATGCGGGAGGTGCTCGTCGAGTTACCGAAGATCTCGTGGGACGATGTCGGCGGGCTAACCGACGCGAAACAGCAGGTACAGGAGTCCGTCGAGTGGCCGCTCACGTCCCCCGAGAAGTTCGAACGGATGGGGGTGGAAGCGCCAAAAGGCGTGTTGCTGTACGGCCCGCCTGGAACCGGTAAGACCCTAATGGCGAAGGCGGTTGCCAACGAGACGAACGCCAACTTCATTTCGGTTCGAGGGCCACAGTTGCTCTCAAAGTGGGTCGGGGAGTCGGAGAAGGCAATCCGACAGACGTTCCGGAAGGCTCGACAGGTGAGTCCGACGGTCATCTTCTTCGACGAACTCGACAGTCTCGCACCCGCACGCGGGCAAGATATGGGGAACAACGTCTCCGAACGAGTCGTCAATCAGCTCCTCACCGAACTCGACGGGTTAGAGGAGATGGGAGACGTGATGGTGATCGGAGCGACGAACCGCCCGGACATGATCGACCCCGCGTTGATCCGGTCTGGCCGGTTCGACCGGCTCGTGATGATCGGCCAACCCGATCAAGAAGGAAGAGAACAGATCCTCGAGATCCACACACAGGACACCCCGCTCGCACCCGATGTCAGTCTCCGTGAGGTCGCAGAGATCACCGACGGCTACGTCGGTTCCGACCTCGAAGGGATCGCTCGCGAAGCGGCCATCGAGGCACTGCGGGATGATGACGAGGCCGAGGACGTGGAGATGAAACACTTCCGCCGAGGGATGGAAGCGGTTCGACCGACCATCACCGAGGACCTCATGGCGTACTACGAGGACGTGGAACAGGAGTTCAAAGGTGGCGGTCGCGACGCCCTTCGGGACAGCGGCGGGCGGGTCGGGTTCCAGTAACACCCCGCCCGTGAGTCGTGATGGGATGTCAGTGGGAAGTAAACGCGTTTCTGACGCCGGTCTGTTACCCACGCTTTTCGCGCCTTTTAACCGGCACAACAGCCAAAACGTGATATGACTCAGCCGCGCGTTCCCGGTGACGACGATCACTCCTTGGAGCTTGCGTGCGGGGAGACCGTCGGTCTCGGCGAGTTAGACCTCGGGATGCGGGAGTTCGACTGCGACTGCGGTGAGACGCACGCGGTCGTGATGGATGTTCATCCCCCAGAGCGGTTCCTCCCTGAGTTCCTCGTCGACGTGCTCCGTGAGGCCATCGAGACGACGAGTGAGGAGATGCCGGAGTTTGACACGCCACACCTGCTCGGGGTGGTGTTAGAGGAGTTCCCCGAGGCGGTCGTCACACACGACGCGAGCGGCGACGGCGACGTGGGATTCGCGATGGTCTGGGTGGCCGACTTCGACTCCCGTCGGCTCCACGAGACCATCGTCGAGCTCGTCGTCGAGTTGATGGAACACGCGGTGAGCCACGCCGAGGACAACGACGCCCTCTCGCAGTTCGAACGCGAGATGATGGAGTTCGATGTCGCTGAGTTCGTCGACCAGTATCGCGCTGAGCGTGACCTCGAAGCGGAAGACCCGTACGCCTGAGTCGAGAGAGCGTCTGAATGAGTCGAAATGTCGGGTTTTAGCCGTCCTCGTCCGACAGGTGTCTGACTCCTGTCTCACTGAATCATATACGTGTCGAGGACGTGTGTAAGACACATGCACACCCACGAGTACGAGCGTCTTCGCGGTGTGCTCGCCGAAGCCGACGAGCCGTTGACGGCGCGCGAGATCTTCACCCTGCTTGAGGACGTAGAGGATCTCGACAGTCCGCACCGTGTCGCGACCGTGTTGGGACGGTGGGCCGAGCGTGGTGACGTAGAGGTGATAGCGAAGCGACCGTATCGCTATCGACTCAACACCTGATCGCCGAAACACGCTACTCCGGTCTCAAACGGGTCGCCCGTCCAATCTGAAGGCAGTACTCCCGGCCGTGAGCGACGGTGTTCTGCCTCAGAAGCGATACGCTCGTCTCGATATTGAATGAATATATAATACCCTAGAGGATGGGGGCGACGGGTCAAGTTGGGTGAAGTGACATCCTCCCACGACTGAAGTCGTGGGCTTCCCACGCCCGGTGCGCTGGT
>CAYRWH010000209.1:0-3289 GCA_964427935.1 uncultured Halobellus sp.
TCTGGTCGAACACGTGGGTCCAGCTGTTCGCGTTCATGCTGTATACGGGCTCGTTCATCTACGGCGGTGGGCTCGTCCTCATCCCATTCATCGAAAAGTACGTTGTCAACGAGTTTGCGTGGATGACGGCACGGGAGTTCGTTGATGGGGTCGCAATTGGTCAGCTCTCGCCGGGCCCAGTCGTGATGACCACTGCGTTCGTCGGCTACAAGGTACTGCTGGATGCCTCCGGTGGGCTGCTGGCAATCGCCGTACTTGGCGCGCTCGTCGCGACGATCGGCGCGTTTGGCCCCTCGTTTGTTTTCATTATGGGGTTTTTCCCGTACTTTGCGAAGGTCCGCGAGAACGACGTGATTCAGACGGCACTGACCGGCGTCAACGCGGCGGTCGTTGGAGCAATTCTTGGGGCGACGGTCACGCTTGCGCGCGAGTCGTTCATCGTCGACGGCGTCCTCGATCCGCTTACTGTCGTCCTAGCGGCCGCGACATTTGTCCTCTTTAACCGCGGCGTCGACGCGGTGTATCTCATCTTCGGTGGTGGCGGAGTCGGTATGGCGGCATTCTTTTTATTATAAACGCGGGTATCCCGTGTTTCCGAGTAGTCAGGGGTCCGACGCGTCCGTATGTCCGGGCTCAACCGAACCGGCAGCCGATCCAAAAATATCCCAGCGATCGGCGATAACCCCATCGACGCCCGCCGCTTGGAGCCGTTTGACTTCTGATGTGGCCGCCACGCTCCACGCGTTCACGACGAGGTCGCGGCTGTGGGCGGCCGCAACGAGGTCGTCGTCGGGGGTCGACTGGTCGCTTCCTTCGGCTTCCGTGTCGGTGCCACGAATCAGCCCTTTCCACGGGTGAACGGCGACGGCGTCAACCTCGTCCGCAAGTTTGAGCGCCGTATCAGGACGTTCACTGAACACCACCGCGATCGGGGCGTCAGGATCGGCAGCTCGGATCTCACGAGGGATCGGCCCGTGGAACGCCGAGTACAACACGTCCAGATCAGTGTCGGCGCACGCACTGACCGCCCTTGGAGCGATCCCGGATGATTTGAGTTCGACGTTGAGGATTGGGGGTTCCGACAGCGCCGACATCGCATCAAGCAGTTCGCGTAGGGTTGGTATCGGTTCGCCGGAGCCCAACACGTCGAGTTCACGGATCGCTGTGAGCGGCGTCTCGTCGATCCGTCCCGTTCCGCTCGTGACGCGGTTGAGCGTCTCGTCGTGGAACACGACGAGTTCACCGGTTCCGCAGGCACGAAGGTCGACTTCGACGGCATCGACGTGAGGCTCGGCCGCCTCGACCGCAGCAATTGTGTTCTCCGGATACTGGTCACGGCACCCACGGTGGGCGATCCGTAAGAGATCGTCCGAGTCTGCGCTCATGGGAAACGGCACGGGAGAGACGTCGTCGCCGTCACGGCCGGGTTCGGGCGATATAGTCACGCTTCAGCCCATGAACTGAGATGGCTCATTACCGGTACGCGTCGAGACCCTCTTCTGGCCCCTCGACAATCTCGAAGCTCCCCTCACTCCAGCCGTCCTCGACGAAGACGAACACGCGACCGCCGGCGATCTCGGGGTCGGCGATCACCTCGTTTCGCTGTCCCGTTCGCCCGACGACGACACCGGGGAACACTTCGTCCGTCTCCCCGTCCGCGACGGTTACCCGCCCGACGCCGGAGTCTTCGAGGATCGTCTCGTCGGTCTTATAATCGTTCACGTACGTCATGACGCCCTCCGTCTCCGTCGGGTCGGTGACAAGAACGTGCGTCTCTTTGCCCGGGCCGGCAGTGATCGATCCTTCGACCGACTCCGGAACGCCGCGGTACAGCGTGGTCCGCCCGTCGAGGTACTCGACGACGACCCCCTCCTCGCGGAGGTCGACGCCGATCGACGTCGGCGGTACGTCGCTGCGTGACGGTGCTGACATGGCTGTTCGTCGGCTCGCCTCCCTCAAAAGGGTCGCGTTCGGAACGAACGACAGCAGCAAAAAACGGGTGGAACAGGTTCGGCTGTATCATCTGAGAGACCCGCCGCGACCGCTAACCCTTTGTTCGCGCTCGAACGCAGTGTGTGTATGGAGGGACGGGCAGCCGCACTCGGCGCGGGCACCGTGTTGAACGCGCTCGCAACTGGAACGGGAGCGGCGTTCGGGATCGACGTTGAAACCCGTGCGACCGTCCGCCTCGACCGCAGTCGTGACGACGTTTCGGGAACGATCGCCGAGGATCCCGACGCCGACACAACGCTGATCGAGCGTTGCGTCACGCTTGCCATTGAGCGGTGGGGTGACGGCGAAGGCGGGACGGTCCGTACCGACAGCGACGTACCGCTCGCTGCGGGACTGAAAAGCTCCAGCGCAGCCGCCAACGCGTCCGTCCTCGCGACCTGTGACGCGCTCGGTCTCCGAGTTGGAACGGTAGGAGACGACACCGACCCGGACGTCACCCGTCTCGAAGCCTGTCGACTCGGCGTGCGTGCCGCCCGCGACGCCGGCGTCACCGTCACCGGCGCGTTCGACGACGCGACCGCGTCGATGCTCGGCGGCGTCTGTCTCACCGACAACGACGACGATCGGCTCCGGTCGCGAGAGGCCGTCGACTGGGACGTTCTCGTTTGGACCCCACCCGAGCGCGCCTACAGCGCCGACGCCGATGTCGACCGCTGTGGCGACGTGGCCTCGATGGCTGACCTCGTCGCCGACCTCGCCGCGGATGGTCGATACACGGACGCGATGAGCGTCAACGGGCTCGCGTTTTCGGCCGCGCTCGGCTTCGACACAGATCCCGCGGTCGAGGCGATGCCGCTGGCGTCGGGCGTGTCGCTGTCGGGAACCGGTCCGAGCGTCGTCGCCGTCGCGGCACACGACGCCCCCGACACCGATCTTGACGCGCTCGCAGACCGGTGGGCTGACCGGCCCGGAACGCTGCGACGAACGACCACGCGAAACGACGGCGCGACCGTCGGAGAGAACATATGAGCACTGATACACCCAACCCCGAGGAGATGAGCCTCGACGAACTGCGCGAAGAGATCGAGGACATCGACCGCGAGATAGTCGAACTGATCGCCCGCCGAACCTACGTCGCCGACACGGTCGCGGCCGTCAAAGCGGAACGTGACTTGCCGACGACCGACGAGGGTCAAGAGGAACGCGTGATGGATCGTGCGGGCGCGAACGCCGAGCAGTTCGACGTCGACGCTAATCTGGTGAAAGCGATTTTCCGGCTGCTGATCGAGTTGAACAAGGTAGAGCAACGAGAGAGCCGGTAACTCAATCGAGGCCA
>CAYRWH010000210.1:0-3283 GCA_964427935.1 uncultured Halobellus sp.
TTCGGCCTCGTCGACGGACCACTCCATCGCGGCGGCGACCTGTACGAAGGACCCGCTTCCGCCGGGGATGGCGGCTCCGTGGTACAGATCGATTCCGGGCGCGACGCCGAAGGATTCATCGACGCCTGCGGGATCCTCGGCACCAGCGACGGTCCCGCTCACGTGTGTGCCGTGACCGCTGGCGTCGCTCGGCTCGGTGTCTATCGGGTTCCCGTCACTGTCCCACTCCTGCCACTGGTCGTCGTCAAGTTCCGGCAGGTCGGGGTGGTCGTCATCCATCCCGGTGTCGAGGACGGCCACTTCAACGCCCTCACCCTGGGTGCCGTACTGATCCCAGACCTCGGTGGCGTTGATCATCTCAAGCCCGTAGGTCGTCTCGTAGTCGGCCGCTTCAGGCTCGTCTTCGGGCTCGGCGTCGTCCTCAGCTTCTTCGGCCTCAGCATCGGACGCCGTCGCGCCTTCGTCCATCGTCGTCAACTCGAAGTTAGCGTGGAGCCGGTCGACGCCCTCAACGGCAGCAATCTCGTCGAGAGACGTCTGCTGCGGGTCCACGTCAAGCAGGACGGCGTTGGCGATCCAGAGCTGTTGTTTCACGTCGATACCGGGATGCGATTCGGCGAAGCGGAGCATGGCCGTCTGCGTGTCAGCCGCGTGCGCCTGTATCGTGTCGAGCGCTGCGTCCGAACCCATCACGCCGTCGGTGTCGGCTGCTGGGAGACGGACGACCACGTCAACCGAATCAGCATCGGGATCCTCGAACGCGTCCTCTAACGCGTCGTCGATGGACACATCGTTAGGATCCTGTTGCGCTGTTATTTCCTCCTCGGTCGATTCTACTGTACTATCCGCGTCGACGTCGAAGTCATCGACGTCATCGTCGAGAGTCGGCGCGTCGTTCGTGGCCGCGACCGCGGCACCGGCGGCAGGTGCCATCATGGAGATAACCATGACGACCGCGAACAACGCGGCGAACGCCTTCGTAGATGAGTTGCGTATCATGTTGTTCGTCGTACCGACCTCCACGTCCGGAGGTACCCGAGGAAAAGGGGGTTTCACTGGTAGTTATTGACGGATTGAGAGCACGGTAATTACCGATAACAAACCGGTAACCACTCGTATAGTAGAGATCTACCGATGACGGCTCGAACGAAAGGTATCGTATCTGGTAACAATTCGATCAGTACCGACTCACGCAGCGACCGGTCTAACGGCGATCCATCGTCCTTCCAACGACGCTCGTGCGGAGTTGTTTCATATTATATATCTATCACTGGGGAGTCATATGAATGAAACTGTACATCGATCACCGGAGATCGACATTAACGGGGGGTCGTGATTCCCCCCGGTAGGAACCCTGATATACGCGAAAACCACTCAAAACAAGCATACGTTTCCACGGCCGTTCCGAAATCTCAATGCGTGTTTATCGTTGGCAAAGTTATATATGCTATTAGTTTCTATAGCATTACATGTCGTCGCCGCCTTCCGCAGAGTCAACCCCCGAAAAGAACGGATCGCTTGCTAGTTCCTCGCAGACGGAGACACCAAACACGGAAGCCGGCATGGACGCTTCCGAGGACAGTAATACCGAATTAGCGGTCGAGGAGGACAGTCTGGACGCGAACGAAGTGATCGACATTCTCAGTAACGAACGACGGCGCCTCCTGTGGCGGTATCTCCGCCAGGAGTCTCCCGAGGGAGACCTCAGTGACGCCTCTCGGCAGATCGCGGCGTGGGAGAACGGGACCACGGTCGAGGAAGTTGACTACGACGAGCGCAAGAGCGTCTACACCTCTCTCCACCAGTTCCATTGCCCAAAGATGGAGGACGCTGGACTGATCGAGTTCGACAAGCGCGACTCGGTGGTCAGGGCCGTCTCGGAAGAGCCGGAGGAGTTCGTCGTCGAAGTGGAACCCGATGTCGATCAGGCTCTCTCGACGACAGTTATCGCCCTCTGTACCGCGACGGGCGTGATCATTGGTGCGTGGGGGTTCGGAATTCCCGTGTTCGGTGAGCTTACCCTCGCGGCCGTGCTCCTCGCGACGGGTATCGGGGCCGTCCCCGCAGTGTTCGTGTATAGTCTGCTCGTTCGAACCAACTACGATGTCACGCTTCCGGACGCGCTGAGTCGGTTAGATACCTAAGACCCGATCAGTTAGAACCCCCGAGCACGAAAGGACTGTATCACTGTCCTCCGCCTTCTCACACTGACGACGCCGGCCGCGTTCGCAGACTGGTACGCCGCGAGTCGTGCGTACACCCGTTACGTCGCCGAGGGGATGGGTTTCTCGGGGGTCGACGACCTCGACGGCGACCGCATAGCGAGCACACTCGGAGACACACCAGAGAAACTGTCACTTGCCGAGGCACGCTCCGTCGCGACGACGCTGCTCGCGGACGCCGCGTTCTCCGAGCCGTACTGTGAGTGGATGCCGTCGTGGTACGAGATCGGTCTGTTACTCCCGGTGAGATACGCGGACTGGCGGCTCCGACGGGTGGCCAGCGGGGTCGCAGACGCGGCCAACGTGACCGTCACCGCACCGCGCTTCTCGCGTCCACGGGACGTCCGCATCGACGGTCAGTCGGCGCTCGACGGCGTCTCCGGGTTCCGTGATCGGTTCCTCCTCGCAGACGCGCTCTTACATCTGGAGTGGTTCGTCCACGTCGCGACCGCGGACGGGATCACGGTTCCTGACGGTCTTGTCGCCCGCACGCAACGCGAGTCGCTCTCGTACTACGCTGGAAACCGAGACCACCTCTCGCCGGACGTGAGGCGGTTTCAGGCGCTGTTGTTCGCCGACGACGACTGGGTACGCCGAGTGGATGCGGTGTATGGTCTCGACAGCCGGCTGTTCGGCCTCTGGAAACGACTGCTCACTGCCGAGCGTCGACGGCTCGAATCGGCGTGATTGCGGACTAGTTGTTACAGGTTCTGTAACACGTTACAGACGTTGTTCGCTGAGTCGTGGGTAAGTATAGGACTCTGTCAACCGTGACTCTATTACGGACCGCTTGCCGGTTCGTTGTGTCTCACCGTTTTCGGCCCTCCCTTACGACGCTACGTCGTCGACGACCTACAATTGACGCCGTTCACTTCCGCTCTGTTCGTCAGTGATAGTGATCCCCTTGGATCGTAACGGGCGACCGTGCCATCGGAGGTGAATGGAATGGGGAGATTCATACGGTTGTTACGAAGCATTCAATCGATCGTTTCTATCAGATATCGAACCACAACGAACGAATACCGGCCCATGATTGGAGTATCATAGCGTGTACAGAGACG
>CAYRWH010000211.1:0-3273 GCA_964427935.1 uncultured Halobellus sp.
GGCGAGGTCGAAGCCGCCCGCGACGCTCTCGGGGGGGTCGTCGGGCTCCGGGGTCGGCTCCGCGTCGCCGTCGTCGTCCGCCTCCTCGTCGCGCCGCCGGTCCTCGTCGCCGTCGTCGTCGCCCTCGTCGAGGAACTCGTCGAGGTTCTCGTCGTCGATACAGCCCGCGAGCGCCGCCAGCATCCCGAGGGAGGCGGAGCCGCCGAGGACCCGCCGCCGGGAGAGGCCATCGTCGCCGCGTCCGGGGTCGACCGCGTCGTCGGTCATACCGTCCGATACCGTCGATCCGACATAACAATTATGGTAACTGTACCGAAACTTGAGAGGTCACCGGGAGGTCGGGGTGGTCGGGTGGTCGGGGTGGTCGGGTGGTCGGGGTGGTCGGGGTCGCCGGGTGGTCGGAGTAGTCGGGTGGTCGGGGGTATCGGGTTCCGGGGTCGGGTGGTGGACCCTTCAGACGACTTCGATCCGGCCGATCATCCCTTGGGTTTGGTGGGGTACGCAGACGTAGTCGTAGACGCCGGTCTCGGTGAAGGTGTGTCGGAAGCCGCCGTCGTTCTGGAGGGAGGACTCGAAGGTGCCGTCGACGGCGGTGACGGTGTGGCTGAGCCCGCCGGACCAGAACCAGTCCACGGAGGTGCCGACGTCGATGCGGATGTGGGCGGGGGCGAACTCGAACCCGTCGTTCGCGCCGACGACGACGCCGACCGTGGCCTGGCCGGTCTCGTCGACGGGGTCGCCGAAGTCGTGACCGCCCGGGTCGTCGGGGTCGTCGGGGTCGTCGGGCCCGTCGAGGTCGTCGATTCGCTCCTCGGCCTCGGCGAGCCAGTCGGGGACGGGGACGGGGGTCGGCTCCCCGTACGCGCCCTCGCCGCGAGTGCGGAGACGGCCGCCGTGACGCCACTCGACGTCGAGGTCGAGGCCGACGACCGCGCCGTCGGGGTCGACCTCGAGCGTGCACGTGTGGATCGTATCGATGCTGTCGGTCTCGACGTCGGTCCCCTCGACGACGTAGACGCCCGCGGACTCGTCCCAGCGGGGCTCGTCGAAGGTGAAGCCGTAGTTCACGCCCGCGCCGTGGTACCGCTCGATCGGGAGGGCGGACTCGTCGGTGAACGTCTCGTACCCGGCGTCCTCGTGCTCGTACTGGGGGTCGGCGTCCCTGTCGAACACGCCGACCGTGAACGAGCCGTCTCGGAGGAACAGGTCGCCGATCTCGGTGGCTCCCTCGGGAGCGTCCAGCTCCCGGTGATCGAGTTGCCGTTCGTCGTCCGCCACGTAGCGGAGTCGGCCCTCGCGGTCGGCCGGCTCGCCGATCGACGAGTAGGCGATGGCGTCGCGGAACGCCTCCCCGTCGGGGTCGTCGAAGTCGTTTTGCGCGCCGCTGACCTCGAAGGGGTCGGTCTCGATCGCCTCGACGGTCGCCGCCAGCGCGGCGTCGATGTCGAAGCCGTCCGCGACCGTCTCGGGCGGGTCGTCGGGTTCGGGCTCGGGGGCGTCGTCCCCGTCACCGGCCGATTCGTCGTCGCGCCTGCGGTCGTCGCGCGAGTCGTCGTCGTCTCCGAGGAACTCGTCGAGGTCGGCGTCGTCGAGACAGCCGGCCATCGCGGCGAGTACGCCGAGCGAGGCGGAGCCACCGAGCAATCGTCTGCGCGACAGGTCGTCACCGTCGTCAGTCGTCATACGATCCGCTCGATATATCCGTATATAAGGGTATCCGTAGCGGGGTGGATATCACGGTGGATCCAGATGCCCGACGACTGCCGCCAGCCGACGCACCGCTCTCCGTGACGGAGGGTGCGATCCGGGTGACGGCCCGATCGATGCGTTCGGCACGGAGTGACACGACCGCTCACGGTGCGATGTACGAGTCGCGATCGAGGACGGGGTGTAGTGTCGGACGGGTCCGACGCGACGACGACGGGTCCCCGGGTATACGTCACTCGTCGGTCGCCTCCTCGGTGGTCTCCGCCGTCGACTTCTCGTCGAGTTCGGAGCGGTCGGAGCGGTCAGTACTCGGTTCGCAGTCGGAGATGCGGTCGTAGGCGTCGCCCTCGAACGCGTCTGCGACGGCGCGCAACCCGATCTCGCTGGCTGCGTGGGCATCGTATCCCTCGGGGTCGATCGCTCAGTATTCGCCCTTGTGGCGGACGAGCCCGCGGTCTCCGAGTCGTTTGAGGGTGGTTCCGACGCTCCCACGGGGGATGTCGAGGGCCGCTTCGAGCTCGCTCGGGCGGAACCCCAACTCGGGGTTGTCGGCGAGATGCTCCAGGATTCGGCGGCCATTGGTGTCCTCATTCGGGAGGTCCATCGGCCGGTACTCCTCGAAATCTAATTGTACTGGGAGATTCAAATCAATCGGTAATGGCAACCGGACGTGCGCTTACGACCGAGACGGAACGGGAATCTTTCCGTGGCGAACAGGGTGATCAACGCATGTCTGATACGGTCGTGCGTCAAGCGTCGAATACGGGAAGAACGTGCCCACGACGTAGACTGTTCGAGGACGACCACCCGGAACTACTCAAAGAGCTTCTGGAGGTCGTGTGTGAGGGCGAATGAGTGAAACACCACGAGAGTACGACCGCGAGTTTACTGTTGCGGTCAACCACCGCGCCCGTCGCCGTCTCGGGTTCGACACAGAACGTGGGGCTGTCGTTCGGTTCGTTGTCCAACTTGAATACTCTCACGACGGTGAATGGCGCGAAGTCGTCCGCTACGACCACGATGGCACCGGTGAGAACGAATTCGCTCACGATGTCACCGAGGAGGGGCTCCACATCGACATCTTCCGTGACGGGGAGAAGGAAGCGACGGAGTACATTTCTCCTCCACAACCGGCGGCTATCGCGCTTGACCGCGCCGAAGACCATTTATCCAAGAACCTCGAACGATTCATTAGTAGGTACGAACGATGGCACGGGATCAACGATCGATGACTGACGACGAAATCGCGGAACTGCGTGAGAAAATGGACGCACAGCGCGAAGACATCCGTGCTGCCCTGGCCGAGGATCTCGGCGGAGACCCTGAAGACTACCGTGCCGACCGACCCGTCACTGACGGCGGAGAGTGATCGAACTCGGTTGATTGACCTCCCCTCGGCCACCGATCGATCCGTCTCCGCCCGTGTCTCCGTGGCCGCCCGTGTCTCCGTGGCCGCAGCCCCCGTACCGTACGCGGGCCTCGCGCACGCGAAGAGAACGCCAGGTGACACCTATGAACGATACCACACCGCCGTTACATCCGATGGAGCGCGAACAGCTTCGGGAC
>CAYRWH010000212.1:0-3228 GCA_964427935.1 uncultured Halobellus sp.
ACTCGGTGTTCGTCTCGTCGTGGGTGTGGCCGTAGTTGTCGAACTCGACGTTGAATTTCGGGAACGTCGCAGCGTACTGGTCGTGCCAGTCGAGTGCGAACTCCTCCGGGGTGACCCCCTCCCGCTCGGCGTTGACGGCAACTGGCGTGCCGTGCATGTCGGAGCCGGAGACGAGCGCCGTCTCCTGACCGAGTCGTTTGAGCGCGCGGCTGTACACGTCTCCGCCAACGTACGTGCGAAGGTGACCGATGTGGAGGTCGCCGTTGGCGTACGGCAATCCACAGGTCACCACCGCTGGGTCGGCTGTAGGGAAGTCGTCGTGGCTCATGTGATCTGTGTATCGTGTGTTGGTCGATCGGGCCTAAAGCCCGCTGGTTCGGCCCCGATTCCCGCATCTCGCCGAGAACGGACCGGGCGGTACCGCGGAGCGGCGGGCTTCACCGGGCGTCGAGGGCGGTCGCGTTACCGACCGCCGTCGGCGCGGCGGCTCCACCCGACGCTAGAAGGGTCGCATACGGCGACCGTCCCGTTCCGAGCGTGTCACGGTCGGATCGACGAAATGGGTATATATAAATCCTGTCTGCGGCGACTGAGCCGGTCCGCTACACGATCTCCCGGACGATACGTGCGGCCTCAGGCGCGCTCGACGCAAGCACGTACACGATCGGTTCCACGCCGACCGCCCCTGTCTGGTACAGAATGAGGACATCGCTAGGACCGTCAGCGGATCCCGCGTCGTCACCCGTGTCGGTATCGGCGACGAGGCCGTCGGCCTTGGCCGCCTCCCGTACCGCCTCCCGGGTCGGGCGCTCCGCGTCGAACTCGACGGTCCGGTACGACTCGTTGAGCCCCGCTACCAGATCCGCGTCGTACCGAACGTTCACGGCTGCGCAGGCGCTCGACCCGCCTTCTCGGGCCGCGAGCAACACGGTCGCGACGTGCTCGCTCACGCCGAACTCGGGGTCGCCGGGCACCATCGCCTGCCCCTTCACGTCGACGAGTCGGCCGGGGACGGCGGCCACGTCGTCGATGGAGGTCGCGTCCGCAAGACACTCGACGACGTTTGCGCCGACGTTCGGGATGAGTCCGGCGAACCCCGAGGCGTTCGTGAGCGTTCGGAGCCCGCGCCGGACCGACGCGAGGACGCGCTCGCGCTCGCGCAGCCCGCTGTCGGGGTCATGGACCGCGAACTCCACGTCGGCGTCGGCCAGTCCCGGCATCGCCTCCTCGTGGAGGTCCGCAAGAAGGTCGCCCGTCTCCAACTGCCGGATCAACACCTCGATCTCGACCAGCGCCGCGACGGGGCTCATGTCGCCGGCGGCCAGCCCCTCGCCAACGCGCTCGACGAGGTCGCAGACGCGGTCGTCCCCGACGATCTCCTCGTGGCGGGCCACCTCCCCGTGAGCGTACTTCGAGACGGCCGACTGGGAGATACCGAGCGCGTCCGCGACCTCGTGTTGGGTGAACCCGCGCTCGCGGAGGTCCTCGGCGAGCATCGAGCGGATCGTCGGGAGGAACTCGTCGACGACGACCTCCTCGATGAATCTCATTTGTCACCTCCGCCGGGAGAGCGCTCAGTAGCGTTGCCGCCGGGAGCGCGCTCGGCAGCGTTGTGGTCGTCACCGGCGAACTCGGGGTCGTTGCCGATCCGTGACGCCTGCGGACCGTCTTGGTCCTGATACTTCGACCCGCGCTCGGCCCCGTACGGGCGGTCGGCGGGCGATTTCAACTCCGTGAATGTGAGCTGTGAGACGCGCATCCCTGGCGAGAGCGCGACCGGTGCGGTCCCGAGATTCGACAGTTCGAGCGTGATCTGACCGTGGTACCCGGGGTCACACAGCCCGGCAGTCGCGTGGACCACGATCGCGAGACGACCGAGCGACGACCGGCCTTCGACGTGTGCGACGAGGTCGTCCGGAATCTCGACGCGCTCCGTCGTCGTTCCGAGCACGAAATCACCCGGGTGAAGGATGAACTCCTCACCCTCCGGCACTCGCGTCTCCGTGACGTACTCGCCGACCTCGTCGGCCTCGGTCGGGTGGATACAGGGGATGTTCGTGCGCTGAAACTCCAAGAATCGCTCGCCGAGCCGCAGGTCGACGCTCGCGGGCTGTACCTGCTGGTCGACGTCGGCCAGCGGCTCGACCACGAGGTCTCCGTCCGCGAGGCGGTCGAGGATATCGGTGTCCGACAGGATCATGCGCGGAAACGGGGCGGGCGCGACCTAAAGGCTCCCGGAAACCCGTCGCAAACGACCGCGGTCGATTCCGAACGTCCTCGATCCCTCTCAGAGGTGATCCTCGCAAGCGTTCCATCCGGAACCGCCCGGATCCGTAGTCAGTCACGGTTCCGTTCACGCCGATACACGGGCATCGTGTAACGTAAAAATGTTTCTTCTAAAGAGTTAAGAAACCACAACACCCTACTTACGGGTCGAGTCCGGACACGGACGCATGCTCCGGGGCCTCCTCTCGCGCTCGGCGCTACAGGCGCGAAAGCGGGCGGTCGTCAAGACGCTGTGTTACCGGTTGTTCATGGTGACGATCACGGTCGTCGTCGCGTGGGTCGTCGTCGGTGATGCGGGGGATGCCCTAAATATCGGAATCGTCACGAACCTGCTGAAAACCGGGACGTACTACCTGTACGAGCGCACGTGGGACCACATCACGTGGGGCGTGTCGGAGTCCGGATCGGGGACGAGGTAGGGTGTAGTAAGACCCCATCGGCGTACCGAACCGTCAGTCGAGTGCGATCGTCTCCGGTAGGGAGCCTCCCTCAGATCTACTTTTCAGGCGTCGAGCGTCTGAAAACGACCGTTCATTGTGGTGTGTTTCTCAATCGGTAGGGGGAGTAGATCGAATATACTGAGAGGGTGGCGTTTATAAGCGAGAGAGCGGTGTTGCTGGCGGCGGTTTATAAACAAATGATGTGATACCAGATGATTCAGCTTTGTTGAAATACTCTGGAGGTGATAAGAGGTGTGTGCTGAATACAGGGCACGGGCCTTGTTTAGACGGATAGATTCGGTCAGTCTGAGAGGTGCGTGACTACCTTCATTCTGCTCTCATTTCTGGCGAAGTGGCAACTCTATAGGAAGTGAAGCGGGAGAGATTGGGTGTGTAAACCAAGACCTCCCGCTTCGCAGAAGTGGTTGTAACGCTCTCCAAAAAAGCCGTCGCTGGCGAGCCAGCTCCGGCATACAAGCCCGGAAAAGACGGGTATGCCGAT
>CAYRWH010000213.1:0-3204 GCA_964427935.1 uncultured Halobellus sp.
CCGAGTACCTGGTCGATCCGACGCTCCTCGTCGAAGGACGCGCCGTCGGGAACGCAGTACTCGTGGCTCGGACACTCGGTGTGGGGGCAGGGGCCGGCAAGTGATGCCATGCTCCCTGCGTACGCGCCCTTCGACGGGACGTTGGCGGGGACGGGTGCCGGCTCGACCTCGACCGCGCGGACTCCAGAGTCGTGGACCGCGCAGTCGAGCGTCTGTGCGTTCTCTCGCACCCCGGTGATACGGTACCGAGTTCCGACCGAGAGGTTGAGGCACTGACTCCGGTACGGACACCCGTCGCAGTCCGGCGATTCCCCTTGATAGACGAACTCGCGACCCGTGTCCGCGAGCCGGGAACCGATGAGCGTGACCGTGGGCATATCGGCGATAATGAGCCCTGGCGTCGTAAGACTCCCGCATCGTTCGGCCGGACAGCTACGACACCCTGACCGGTCCGGAAAGCAAGACACATGCGGCGTGGCGCGGAAAGGCACCCAATGATAGGGGGGGTAGCGACCGATCTGAAACGCGAGGCAGAGCGGGCGAACGAGCGCCGGCTTCTCGTGCTCGCCGGCGACCGCGACCGCGGTATCGACGCTGCCTACGAGGCGATCGAAGCGACCGGCGTCGACGATGCGGTCTCCATCGTCTCCACCCGCGAGGGGTTTCGGTTCGATCGCGTTGGACCGCGTGGCTCCGGCGATCTTCTGGGACGCACACGAGAGATCGTGGTGCTGGACTGTCACGACCAGTTTGTCCCGAACGCGCTCGGTCGGGCGGTCGGGGCAGTCGACGGGGGCGGACTCCTCGTGTTGCTGACACCGCCTCTCGACGACTGGCCCGATCGACGCGATCGGTTCGACGAGTCGCTCGCGGTTCCTCCGTTCTCCCTCTCGGACGTGACCGGACGGTTCCGGCGTCGACTCGTCGAAACGCTTCGAACACACCCAGGTGTCGCGGTCGTATCGCTTCCCACCACGGCCGAGGACGGAGCCGCCGACGAGGATCAGTCGTCGGAAGAAGGACCACCTTCGCCGACGATCGAACGGGACGGTCACGTAGATTCGGCGTCATCACCCGTTCGCTCGTCCACAAGTCCGTCTCGCCCCGCGACAGCAACGTTTCCGTCATCCGTTTACGACGCGTGCCGTACCGCCGATCAAGTCCGAGCGGTCAGCGCCCTCGAATCGCTGACGACGCCGGGGTCGGCTGTGGTGATCGAGTCAGACCGTGGCCGAGGGAAATCCAGCGCTGCGGGGCTAGCCGCCGCCGCACTCGCCGTGAACGGTGGCGACGTGCTCGTCACGGCCCCGGCGTACCAGAATGCGGCTGAGGTGTTCGCTCGCGCCCGTGAACAGTTCCGGGCGGTCGGTGCCGACATCGCCAACGTCGACGGGGGCGACAACGCTGGGTCCGACAGTGCCACCGACGCCGATCCGCGGTGTCTCGACGTGCCGGACGGAGGACGCATCAGGTTCGCCTTGCCGCCGGTCGCGGCTGACCTCCCCGGCGATCCTGACGCGGTCATGATCGACGAGGCTGCGGCGCTTCCGGTGCGACTGCTCAACCGCTTCCTCGATGCGCCGGCAGTCGCGTTCTGTACGACGGTTCACGGCTACGAGGGGGCAGGACGCGGGTTTACCGTCCGGTTTCGAGACCGACTTACTGAAAGCGAATTCGTAGTCAAAGATGTCCGACTCGACGAACCGATCCGATACGCGCCGAACGATCCGGTGGAGTCGTGGGCCTCACGCGTGCTCGCGCTCGATGCCAGACCCGCCGTTCCGGAGGCGGTGGCGGAAACGACTGTTGACGAAGTCCGGTATCGGTCGCTCAGTCCTAACGAACTGCTCGCGGATGAGACACTACTTAGCGAGGCCTTTGGACTGCTCGTCGCAGCCCACTACCGAACAGAGCCGAACGACCTCGCGCGACTGCTCGACGCGCCGAACCTCTCCGCGAGAGCGCTCGTTGCCGACGGTCGGGTCGTTGCCGTCGCGCTTCTCGCGCGCGAAGGAGGGCTTTCGGCCGAAACTCGGTCGGGGATGTACGAGGGCGAGCGCGTGCGTGGGAACATGGTGCCGGACCTGCTCACGAGCCAACTGCGTGACGAGCAGGCCGCGGAACCGCGGGGGATCCGGACCGTCCGAATTGCGACCCATCACGCGCTCCGCGGTCGCGGGCTCGGGTCGCATCTGCTGAAGCGGGTTCACGCCGAGTTTGGGGATGTGGTCGACTACTTTTCAGTCGGGTTCGGTGCGACCCCGCGACTCCTCCGCTTCTGGCGGCACGCGGGCTATCAGACGGTTCATCTCTCGACGACCCGCAACGATGCCTCGGGTGAACACTCCGCGGTCATGCTCCGGCCGGCAGGGGCCACCGGTAGCGACCTGTTGGACCGTCACGCGGCCGCGTTCCGCGACCGGGAGCGAGACGCGCTCTCCGACGCCCACCGCGACGTCGACGCCGATATCGTCCGTGGAGCGCTGGCGGCGTGCTCGGCCCCGGTTCCGGTCGACCTCACGCCTGTGGAGTGGCGGGCGGTTGTCGCGGCGGCGTTCGGCCCCGGAACGTACGAGGTAGCACCCGGTGGGTTCCGTGACCTCGCGCTGGCGACGTTGATCGGTGACGCGGAGCAACCGGGCGAGGCGTCGGGAGCCGAAAAGCCGAAGAAGCCGGATCTTGACGCGCGATCAGAGCGTCTGCTCGTCCGAAAAGTGTTACAGGGACAGCCGTGGGCGGTGGTCGCAGCGGAACTCGACTACGTCTCGGAGTCTGCGTGTATGCGTGCGCTCGGCGACGCGTTCCGGCCTGTAGTCGACCAGTACGGGACTGACGCCGCACTCACCGAGCGTGACCGGTTCGGTGACAAGTAGCCTCAGTCGTCAGCGGATCCGGCGTCGGCGTCCGGCGAGGGGAGGTCCTCCACGTGGGCGGCCGCCTCGTCGAAATTCGGTCCAGGAGCGATCTCACCGGTCTCGGGGTCCCACTCGATGTAGCCCGCCTCGGCGAGCGCGGGAAGATGCGTCTCCCGGAGCGCGGCCTCGATCTCATCCGCGCGACCTCGTGGTCGGAGATCGGCGATCGTCGAAACGGTGTCATCGACGAGCCCCGCGACGATCCGACGCCGCTGTTCGTCCGCGAGCGACGGCGCGTGAGAGGACGTGTTGTGGGACATGGTCACTAGTGTATCTATATTCACGTGCT
>CAYRWH010000214.1:0-3201 GCA_964427935.1 uncultured Halobellus sp.
AAGGCGGCGCCGGCGCGGAACCGGTCGCTGTTGCCGAGCGCGTTCACGGTCATCAGTCCGCCGCCGGAACCGCCGAAGATGCCGACTCGGTCGCCGTCGACCGCGTCGTACCGCGCCGACGTGGCATCCGCGGCGCGAATGACATCGTTGAGGTCGCCGCCGCCCCAGTCGCCGTCGTTGGCCATCCGAAACGCGCGACCGAAGCCGTCGGAGCCGCGGTAGTTCGGGCGGACGACCGCGTAGCCGAGCGCCGCGAAGTAGGCAGCTCGGTGATCGAACCCGAACCCATCGAAGGCGGTGGGGCCTCCGTGTGGCTTCACGAGCAGCGGGACCGACTCAGGCTCAGCGTCCGACGCTGGAGGGTGGACAACCGCATGGACCTCGGTTCCGTCGGAGTCGTAGGTGAACGCCTCCGGCGCGGGGAGCCGCGCCGCCAGCCCAGTCGTTGCCATCCGGGTGAGCCGCTCGCCGGTGGCCGCGTCGACCGCGGTCGGCGGTTCGGTCGGTGTCTCCCGGACCGTGACCACGCGGTCACCGTCCCAGCGCGGCGCGCCGTGGATCGCGTCGCCAGACGCCAGCGGCGTCACGCCCGCGGCCATCTCGGGGTCGACCTTGGATCCGGGGCCAGCGTCCGCGAGCACGCCGTCGACGGCGACCTCGTGGACACTGGCCCGGCCGTCCTTCGTCGCCGTCACGGCGAGCCGGTCACCAGTGTCGTTCCACTCGGGAGCCGCGATTTCGGTCTCCGAGACGCCGTAAATCGGAGTGGCCGGGTCGTCGCCGGAAGCGGCCGCCGTAGCGTCGCCAATCCCGTACACCGCGTCGTACCCACTTCCGTCGTGGACGAACGCGACCGCCTCGTCATCGCCGGGTCGCGGGCGCGGACAGGTCGCCCGGACACCGGACTCCGCGAACAGTTCCGTGATCTCTTCGTCGCCGTCAAGCGAGACGCGGACGAGGGCGGCCTCGTAGTCGAACAGGTCTGCGTGTCGCGACCGCGTCGCGACGACGCTCCCGCCCTGCCAGTGCGGATCCGCGTAGAGGTACTCGTCGTTTGCTATCGCCTCAATGCGGTCGCCGTCGGGCGAGACGACCGCGAGGCTCGCCCGCGAAAAGCCGTCGGTGACGATCACGATCCCGGGCTCACCCCACGCGAGTCCCGAGATGCCACCCTCCAAGTCAGTCAGCACCTCGACCTCGCCGGTGTTGGCGTCGACAGTCGCCAGCTCGGCGTCGGCGGTGACGAAGGCGATCCGGTCGCCGTCGGGGCCCCAGTCAAGCCACCGCGCATCGGTGCGGTCGTAGCGCATGGCCGACGCGCCCCGACTGGTGAGTCGGCAGTCCTCGCCGTCGGTCGCCAGCCAGATGTCCGTGGTCAGTTCGCGGTTCTTCGCGTAGGCGATTCGGCCGGCCGGTCCGACTGCGGCCTGAACAACTCGGTCCGCGACGGTCATGTCGGCGAGCAGTCCGTCGTAGCCGGTGTCCCTGAGGTCTCGTCTGTACATGCGTGTGATTGCGGTGAGCGGGTACTTGGGTGTGTGGCTCGCGGAAGGGGGCGGACCGTCGCGCAGTTCAGTTTAGCGCAACCGAACGAGCACGGCGGGACTCAAACCTAAAATCGGACGTTCTCACTCGCTTCGCCCGCAGATAGCGGGCACAGTGGGATTCGAACCCACGACCGTCGGATTAGAAGTCCGACGCTCTATCCGGGCTGAGCTATGTGCCCTCAATCCATTCCTCGGTAGCGGCGGATAAAAACGGTCGTGGTTCGAGTCCGTTACTCGATTGATGCGGGACCGAACAGCGAGTCGTCCGGATCGAACGATCCGCTCACCGGGAACTCGGGCGTATCGGCGAGGTTCGAGTCGGCGTCGACGACACGGTCGTCGTTCAGCCGCAGGTCGGTTCCGAGCGCAGCAGCGACATCATTGAGATTCTCACGCGCGCTGGCTGGCGCGGCGGCAGATCCAACGAGCACGACCGCACCGCCGGCGTTCTGGTAATCGGTGAGCGCGTTGAGTTCGTTGTCCGTGTAGGGCCGGTCCGGAGCGGTGAGGAACACCGCTCGCGGTGTCTCCTCTTCCGCGGGAAGCGTCTCGACGACATCGTTGATCTGTCGGAGTCGCCCACCGAGTCCTTCAACGTAGCGAAGGTAGAACTGGACTCGTTCCAAAGGCACCGATCCGGGAATGTCGAACTGTGCGTGGCCTCCCTCGATGATCACGTCACCCGTAGTCTCTGAAAGCTCGTCAGCGACGTTCGTGAACAGTGCGAAGTTGCGGTATCGCTCCGGCTCGTCTGCTTCCTCGACACCCGCACCCTCGCCGGGCTCGTAGCGCTCGTGAAGGAGTACACCACCGACCATCGCTACACCGTTGTCGTCATCCATCGCAACCAGCGGTGGCTGGTCGTAGCTGTCGAAACCGTCACCGTCGGGGAGCGACTCCTGTTCGGCTGTGTCTTCTGCGGGGAGCACGATCTGGTCATCATTGAGTGGACCGGTCGTACTCGTCACGCTAGAGGCTCGGGGAACGAACACCTGATCGTCGAGGACGGACCCATCGTTGCGGATCTCATCCAGCGCGTCGAAGTCTGACGCGCTCCACACCCGCTCACCGTCTGCGAGGGCTGCCTCTTCCTCTGCGGCGAACTCATCGTGGCGGGCGAATCCGGAGGAGTACACGCGTGCGTATCCCTCCTCGACGGTCTCCTTGTTGTAGTCGACGCTGAAGTTGCCGTCCCCGGGATCCGCGTCGTAATCGGTCGGGTCGTACTCCATGAACATGAGCAGGCGACCGAAGTTGCCACGGAGTGGCTCGCGCTCGCCGAAGACGGCGCGGATCCGCCGCCCCTCGATGTCCTCATCGCCCGCATCGGCACCGTCGGGTGCCATTACGTCGAGCGCGAAGTCGGTCGCGTTCCCGCCCCATGTGTCGAGGTGGTCGAGCTCATCGTCGGGGATTCCGAACCACTCCTCGGGCTCGTTCGTCGCCCCGCCGGTCTCCGCGGTGTCGATGCCGAGGTTCCGGATGACGTCGCGGTAGCCGTAGTCGCTGTCGAACTCGATCTCGAAGGTATCGCCGTCGAACACCCGGACGACGCGGCCGTAGTACGCCTCACCGCGCTCGAAGTTCACCGCGATGGAGCGGTCGCGTTCGGCGAACACGCCGAGGTCGTCCGGGTCGGCGTCGTAGTTCTCCG
>CAYRWH010000215.1:0-3196 GCA_964427935.1 uncultured Halobellus sp.
CGTGACGACGCGGTCAGCAAGCCCGACGGCGAGAAGCCGGCCGCGGACGACTGAGTCGAGGATATTCGGGCGCTGAGTGGAGGGCTTTCGGGCCCTGAGTCGAGGATATTCGGGCGCTGAGTGGTGGGCTTTCGGGCCCTGAGTCGAGGATATTCGGGCGCTGAGTGGAGGGCTTTCGGGCCCTGAGTCGTTGCCGGTCAGTTCGACGGCGCTTCGTCGCCGTCGGCATCCGTTTCATCGATCTGGTCGGCTCGGTCGAGCAGCTCCGCTGCGACCGTCCGCGCCTGTTCGGGCGTGAGGTCGACGCGCTCGGCGTGGGTCGGAAGTCGGTCGAGGCCGACGACGTCGAGTTCGATCTGGAGTTCGACGCACTCGTTTGCGGCCGGCTTCGTGGGTGACGAGACGTTTACCACGCCCGAAGTCGACTCGCTCCACTCGTGTCCGAGCGCTTCGGCGGCAACGAAATCCAGCGTCGTATAGGCGGTGACGGCGGTGACTCGTTCGGTCATCAGTTCACGTCCCCCCGGTTCCCTCCGACGCCGGTGAGCGGATGGTGAACACGGGAACGTCCGCCGTTCGGACGACTTTCTCCGTGACGCTACCGAGCAGATATTTTCCGATGCCGCCGCGTCCCCGTGTCCCCATCACGATCATGTCGACCTCGTCGTCGCTGTACGCTTTGATCTCGGTGTACGGATCGCCTTCGCGCGTGCGAGTGATCGCGTCTACTCCCTCCCGGAGGCGTTGCTTGAACTCGTCGAGGACCGCCTCACTGCGTTTGCGCAGCGAGTTGACGCTCGTCTTTCCCGCGGCGCCCACCCCCGCGTAGGTGGTGTTGACGACGTAGAGGACGTGGACGCGCGTGCCGAAGGCCTGCGCTTGGCTCACGACGTGCGGGAACGTCGCCTTCGACGCCTCGCTCCCGTCGGTCGGGTAGGGGATGTCGTCGTACATCTCACTCGAATAGCTCCGGCGCGACGTCGGCCGGCGCCTGCTGGACCGCGTCGTGTCGAGTGGGTTCGTCTCGGACGGTTCCGCTGTCGTCTCCGGCGGTCGGTTCTGGCGAGCGGTCAGTCATCTGTCGACGCCACCTCCGTCGAAGCACCGGTCGGAGGCGCCTCCGTCTCGGCGAACGGGTACCACGACTGCTTGGCGTCGGTGAGACACGGGTCGACGTAGCTCGTCTCCTCGGGGTCACACAGCTCGGCGAGCGTCTCGGCGTCCGTCGCGTCGACCCACTCGCGGAACGTCTGGCCGTCCGCGCGGCGCTCGGCGAACGCCTCGAGGAGGTTCCTGATCGCGCCCGGCGCCTCGTCGGCCGGAACGCGCTGCGTGACGTAGTCGACGAACGACGGGTTCTCGCCGACCCCACCGCCGAGGCCGATATCGACCGCCTCGACCATCTCGCCGTCTTTGCGGGCGCGCATGCCCAGCAGGCCGATATCGGCGGTGTTCGCGTGGCCGCAGTCGGCGGTACACCCCGAGAAATGCATCTTCAGCTGGTCGACGTCGTCGGGAAGCTCAACGTTGTCGCGGAGCCAACGGAGCGTCGCCGCCATCCGAGCTTTCGTCTCGACGAGCGCCAGCGAGCAGAACTCCGTCCCCGTACACGCCATCGCACCGCGGACCAGGGTGTTCGGGTTGGGATCGTGTTTCGCCAACAGCGGCTCGGCGAGCAGCTCGTCGACACGCTCCGGCTCGACGTCGACGATGATCGGATTCTGGCGGCGCGTGAGCCGGATCTCGCCGGAGCCGTACTCGTCGGCCAGGTCGGCGAGCTCGATGGCCTCCTCGGCGGGAAGCCGGCCGACGGCGACGTTTAATCCGACGTACCGATTGCCGTCCTGCTGCTCGTGAACGCCGGTGAAGTCGATCTTCCCGTCATCTGTGGGGCGGCCCGCGTTGTACGTGTACTCGTCGCGGATGTCGTCGCCGGCGGTCCGGAGGTCGATATCGACGTACGCCTCGTCGAGTAGCTCCCTGATCCAGTCGGTGCCGTGTTCGTCGACGAAGAAGCGCGAGCGGTTCTTCGAGCGTACCTGTCGGTCGCCGTGATCGTGGTACAGCTCGACGAAGCCGCGGACGACCTCGAAGGCGTCGTCCGGTTCGACGAACACGTCCAGGGGGCGAGCGACTCGCGGTTTTCGACCACCCAGACCCCCACCGACTCGGACGTTGAACCCCAGCACCTCCTCGGAGTCGATCGATTTTCGCGCCGGCTCGAGCCCGATATCGTTGAGCGAGTCCTGTGCGCTTCCCTCCGGGGTGCCGCTGATGCTGATGTTGAACTTCCGCGGCATATTACACAGCGCGTCGTCGCCACGAATTTCCTCTTGAAATCGGTCGAGCAGCGGGAGCGTCTCGATGACTTCGTGTTTGTCTTTTCCGGCGACCGGGCTGCCGGAGATGTTCCGCATTGTGTCCCCGCCGGACGAGCGAGTGGTGACGCCGACCGCTTCCAGCTTCTCCCAGATTTTTGGAATATCTTCCAGTTGTATCCAGTGAAGCTGGACGGACTGTCGGGTCGTGAGATCGATCCAGCTGTCGCCGAACTCGGGGTTCTCGACCGGCCCCTCCGCGTAGTCGCGAGCGACCTCGCCGATCGCGCGGAGCTGACCGGGTTGAAGCCGGCCGTTCGCGTTCGTCAGCCGCATCATGAAGTAGCTCTCCTGGCCCGTTCGCTGGTGGAAGACGCCCCAGAACTTGAACCGTGAGAACCACATCTCGCGTTCGTCTTCCGGAATCGACTCCCACCCTTCCGCGGCGAACTCGAGGATTTTCTCGCGGACCTCGTCACCGTACAGCTCCGATTTCCACGTCTCTTTTTTGTGTGCCATCACCGATCACTCTCGCCGACAAAACGCAACCCATCTGAAATTATTCTGTTTGAACGGCTGAACATCTTGGTTAGAAATTCACACAATAGCATAAAATAGTTCGCTTTTAATAAAATCACAAAATATAGTGGATAACAGCGCAATCGGGAAATCCGTTCTGATAGCAGAGTATACTTTATCCACATTCTTTTGAAATTAAATTTGTGGTAGAACTGTGCTTCAGAAGTTGACAATGAGAACCACCCGATCGAAATTGCACAGTTCTCGAATCAGCCTCACGCCGTTCCCGAGCCAGCCTCGCCCATTCCCGTTCCAACATCACGGCGTTCCCGTTCCAACATCACGGCGT
The DNA here is from genome assembly GCA_964427935.1 of uncultured Halobellus sp. Taxonomy (GTDB): domain Archaea; phylum Halobacteriota; class Halobacteria; order Halobacteriales; family Haloferacaceae; genus Halorubrum. Next base: position 3,187 of record CAYRWH010000215.1, read on the forward strand.
CACAGTGGGC
>CAYRWH010000216.1:0-3156 GCA_964427935.1 uncultured Halobellus sp.
CCAGACTGTGGCTATCCAAGCGTCGATTCGTGTTGACTAATCACATGGAAAATCGATCCGAAGGACCGGCCGCACGGAGGATATTTATAAGGATACCTGCGGTCGAAATCGGTCAGTCTCGTTGCCAACGCTTCCAGCGGCTGCTGACGGCTACTTCGGGCAGCTGTTGACCGCCGCTTCCGGCGCTACTAGCCGCGCTTAGCTATCACAAGCCGTGCGCCCGTCCGTACTAGCCGCTACTCGCGGATACTGCTCGCACAGGCACAACGTTCAAAAAAGGCTGGCAGAGCGGAGGCCCGGCCGGCTCGGATCAGCCTCAGGTCACTCACTCAATCGGCCGGGCTCGGTGAGGAAGTCGCCGTCGACCTCGGTATACAGTGGCTCTGGTGGCTCGTCGTCAGCTTCGAGCTCCCGTCGAGTAAGGCGGCGTTCCAGCTGCTGGCGCTTCCCTCTCCCTTTCCGCTCGCGACCTGATTTCGTGTCCGGCATAGTCAGTCGTGTTAACACTACCCACACATATGAAGCTTGCGCCCGCTTTCTGGTTCGAATCCATCCGCAGAAGGTTGCCGAACGGCTTGCTCTGCTCGTTGTGTTGTTCGTCGAAAACGCCAGGAGAGGGATTTGAACCCCCGATCCCGGAAGGGAACACGCTTTCCAGGCGTGCGCCTTACCACTCGGCCATCCTGGCTCACCTGAGGGTAATCCACTGGGACTGTTAAGTCCTTCTTTTCGAACGTTGTGCTCGGATCCGATGTTCGGTGAGATACGTAATTCCGGTCGTTACAACCGCAACTACGGTGGCAAGACCGAACAACCCCGCGTAGCGGAAGGGAAGCTCACCACCGAGCAACAGGTACCCCTGTGCGAGCACGAGAAACGCGAATCCGCCGACAGCACCCCACAGGGCCGCTGATTTTACGCGGTTGCGCGTTGTCGCCGGAACGCCCGGGGTCGACGACTCGACGGATTCGGCGCGTGTATCAAGTCCAGTCTCGTCGTCTTCGGAACCGGTTGCGCCATCCTCGTGTCCGCTCGCGTCGTCGGCTGCGTGCGTATCGGTCCCGTCCAGCGAGCCGCCGCCGGACATCCTACTTGAGGCTGGCGACCGCCTCGATTTCGACGCCCGCACCCTTCGGCAACGCGCCGGCTTGGACAGCCGACCGAGCCGGCGGCGACTCGTCGAAGTAGCCCGCGTACACCTCGTTCATCTCCTCGAAGTCGTCGATGTCCGCCAGAAACACCGTCGTTTTAAGCACATCGTCGGGGCTCGCACCCGCCTCCTCTAAGACGGCCAGCAGGTTGTCCAGCGCCAATTCGGTCTGCTCGGCGATCGAGGCGGTATCAAGGAGTTCGCCGTCCGGCGTCAGCGGAATCTGCCCTGCGGTGAACACGAGATCCCCGTTCGTCTTCGCCTGACTGTACGCGCCGACCGCTTCGGGTGCCTCGTCGGTGTGAACCGTCTCCGTCATAGTCGATACATCTCGACCCCGGTTGATAAGCGTGGTCGGTCTGAGTCGGTCGACCATCGAGCCAGCTACAGAAACCCTGCTCCGGTCGAACCAGCCACAGGAACCCTGCTCCGGTCGAGTCACCCGTGCTGGACCGGCACCGGCCGGACTCACTCAGTCCGCGTCGATCCGACAGCCGCCGGTGTAGTCGACCCCGTCTATCGTGTCGATCCCTTCCTCCCCACAGACCGGACAGTCGGGGTTCCGCTCGTACGGCACCGTCTCGAAGGTCAAATCCATCGCGTCGTAAAACAGCAGTCGGCCAACGAGTGGCTCACCGGCGTCAAGCAGGAGTTTGACTGCTTCTGTCGCCTGAATACAGCCGAGCGTCCCGGGAAGTACGCCGAGTACGCCGGTCGTCGCACAGTCAGGAACCGTTCCGGGCTCCGGCGCTTCCGGGAAGAGACATCGGTAACAGGGCCCGTCGGGAGCGAGTGTCGTCGCTTGTCCCTCAAACTTATAAATCGCGCCGTGAACGACCGGGACTCCCTCGATCCGAGCCGCGTCGTTGACGACGTACCGGGTCCGGAAGTTGTCCGCACAGTCGACGACGACATCGTGGGCCGCGATCAGTTCGTGAGCGTTGTCTACATCGAGCCGGGTTTCATGTGTCTCGACATCGATGTCGGGGTTGAGTCGCTCGACGAACCGCGCCGCGGACGCGACCTTCGGTTCGCCGACATCGTCATCGCCGTGGATCACCTGCCGTTGGAGGTTCGAGCGCTCGACCACATCGTCGTCGACGATTCCCAGGGTCCCGACACCCCCGGCAGCGAGATACTGGATGACGGGCGAGCCGAGTCCGCCGGCACCGATCACGAGGACGCGACCGTTAAGCAGGCGTTGCTGCCCCTCAGGACCGACCTCATCCATGATGACGTGCCTGGAGTACCGGTCGAGCTGTGTGGCGTCGAGAGAGAGGCTCATACGGGTTTATCTGTTGTCGATCAGGATAACCGCTTGGCTCTCGGATACGGCCCGAATACCCTTTGGTTCCGAGGGATGACACTCTTGGGCGATACGTAATAAAAGCGAGAAACGGCGGTTGCGCGTTATTTGCCCTGACGGTCGTTGCCAGTAACCGACGGTCGAGTCTTCTCCGTACCCTTGCCGCGCTTGCGCTGTCCACGGCCCTTGGTTCCGGCAGAGGTGAGTCCGCGGAACGCCCGACCCTTATGATCGTCCGAGCAGATCCAGTTGAGGTCGTCGTCGTTCTCGATGGCGGGATGTGCCGGGTCCACTAGGATCACTTCGTGCCACTTCTGCGAGCCGTCCTCGCCGACCCAGTAGGAGTTGAGCACGCGCAGGTTCCGGTACTTCCGGGAGGCGCGCTCCTCGGCGATGCGCTGGATCGACTTACGCCGCGAGAGGCGGTTGACACCCTGCCGCTTCGAGCGCCGGCCGGCTTTGTGTCGCTGCTTGCGCGAGCCACCCTTCCGAACGCTCACGCGGGCGACGATAACGCCCTGTTTTGCTTTGTAACCCAGCTCGCGGGCCTTATCCAGGCGAGTGGGGCGTTCGATCCGCTCGATTGCGCCCTGATCACGCCATTCCTGTTTGCGCTGCCACTGGAGTTCCGCGAGTTTCCCCTCTTTGGGGGACTGCCATGCGTCCTTGATGTGCGAGTAGAAGCTTCGTGCCATTGTAT
>CAYRWH010000217.1:0-3140 GCA_964427935.1 uncultured Halobellus sp.
GGACGGGGGTGAACCAGTCGTTCAGGAGGCCGATATCGCCGCGACCGCGCTCACCGTCGGCGGATCGGTGGTGGTGATACCACATCTTGGAACGGTCGCAATGGCGTTCCAATCGAGCCTTGAGTCCGTACAGACGTGGTTGTCCGTGACGCTTGGAACGCGGGCGCTACAGGGGACACAGGGGCTCGCATACGTCCTGTTCGGACTCTCAGTCGTCGCGTACGCGGTCGACTGGTATCTCACGAGCGGGACTCGCGACCGCCCGGAGCGCGACCGCTCGCGGGAGGACGGCACCTCCGTGTTCCTCGTGTTGGGTGTGCTCGCGCTCGTGTTGATGGCGACAGCGACGGCCGCAATGGTCGTCCCTGGCGGCACACAGGAGTACGGGGTTGTCAGTGCCGACTTCGAGTCAGACAACCCTACCGTAATCGAGCGCGGGACCAGCGAGGAGTTGGAGTACGTCGTCCCCAATGCGGGGCTCGTCCCCGTTCAGACGTACGTTACCCCTGCCAGCCCCGGTGTTGGCGTTGATCCCGAGCGCGTCGCGGTCGGCGGACGTGAAGAGGCATCCACCACGGTGACGCTCACCGCTCCCGACGAAACCGGCTATTACCGGCTGTTCGTCGAGGAACATCGGTATCTCGCGGTGTTGCCGCCGGCGCTCATCGACGACCTTTACGCCATCCACCCGTGGGCTCCGTTAGTGGCGATAAACGGCCTGCTCGGCGGCGGAATACTACTGACCGGGCTGCTGTTGTTGCGCGGGGAACCGGCGCGGATACGGTCTCGGGCGTCTCGCCGGAAGACCCCGCTGTATCGACAGTTGCTACGAGAAATATACAAAAAATAATATGAGTACTGACTCCGATCCCGACGAGACGCGCATTCGACTGCGAGCGATGCTGGACGCACAGTTCACCCTGATCCTCATCGTCTGTGTCATTCTCGCCGCGGCCGGCGGCTTTCTGGTGTACGGCACGTACGTCGATCCGGGAACCGAAGAAGAGACTCGGGAGGTATCCTCGTGGAGCTTCGACGCGGAATACACACACTCCGCCGAGGTGACCGAGCCAAACGAGGTGTTCGAGGTCGGGTCTGTTCTTGAGAACCGCGAGACGTACTTCACCCGGATCGCTCCCGAACTCGATGTCGTGGCCGGTATCGAGTACGCGGCCGAGCAGTCGGAGGATGTCGAAGTCTCTGTCGAGTCGGTGCTCGTGATTCAGAACGCCGGCGACGGCGTGGTGTACTGGGAGGAGACGGAGCCGCTCGCGTCGACCACCGTCGAGAATCCCGACCCCGGCGAGCCTGTCGTGGCCGAGTTTACGCTCGACAGTAGCGAAATCGACCAACGAGCGTCGTCGATCGAAGAGGATCTGGGCGCGTCCCCGGGCCAGACCGAGACGTTCGTTTCGACCCAGATCGAACTCGAAGGGACGCTCAACGGAGAGCCCATCACGCGCTCGCCGTCGCTGGAACTCGGCATCGACCACGCGGGCGACACCTACACCGTTGACGACCCGGGTCCGGAGTCGGACACGGTCTCACAGGATGTCACCGAATCCGTCGAGCAGACGCACGGACCGCTCCGGTCGATCGGTGGACCGCTTCTGCTCGTGATCGGCGTCGTCGCCGGTGCCGGGCTCTCGTACGCTCGACACGAGGACCGTCTCGGCGTGAGCGAGGCGGAGCGGGCCTACCTCTCGTACCGCGACGACCGCTCGGAGTTCGGCGAGTGGATCACTCGGATCCGCCTCCCGCCGGAGGCTCACGACCGCCCGGAGGCACACGCGGAGAGCCTGCGAGATCTGGTTGATTTCGCTATCGACAACGAGACCGGCGTCATCGAAGACCCCGAAACCGGGGCGTTTCACGCCGTAACCGGCGAGTTCGTCTACACCTACCGGCGACCAGCGGTGACGGCGTCCGACCCCACTGACGACGGTTCAGAGGGTGGCGAGACGGCAGACGACGCGTCGACAGAGGAAGGCTCCGAGAGCGACTCCACAGTAGAGCCGCTCGCCGCTGGTGCGACTGGGATGTTCGGGTCTGAAGATGGACAGGCCGAGGACGATGCGGACGATTCGGCAGGGGCGGACGATTCGGCAGGGGCGGACGGCTCAGCCGCGGCAGACGAGCGGTGAAGCCGACTGTGCCAGTTCCCGAACCAGCCGACTGACAACAGCACTCGCCCGTCAGGATCCTCGTATTTTGTTGCCGCCGCGCCCTAACGCTCCTCTCACGCGACCGGTTCGTAGCCGGCGTCCTCCACGGCAGCCGCGAGAGCGTCTGGGTCGGCGTCGCCCTCGACGGTCGCCGTGCCAGCCTCGTGGTCGGCAGTCGCCGCCTCGACACCTGGAATCGATTCGAGCGCGTCGATCACGTTGTCCTCGCAGCCGCCACACGCCATGCCGTCGATCTCTATTGTCGTCATGGGTGGCTGTTTGGACGCCACGAGTAATTCGGTTTCCCCTCCGGCAGGACGCTTTTTATTCCCACGTGGTGACCGTCTCGCATGCGCACCCTCGATGAAACGGATCGAGAGATCCTTCGACTCCTCCTGTCGGACGCCAGACGCCCCTACAGCGACATCGCCGATCGGGTTGACCTCTCCGCGCCGGCAGTCTCCGACCGGATCGATCGACTCCGTGAGGCAGGCGTTATCGAGGGGTTTACCCTCCGGGTCGACGCTGACGAGCTCTCCTCGGGACTGGAGGTGCTGGTGACGATCGAGGTTCCTCCCGCCGATGCCGAACACGCTTACGAGGTGCTCGCAGGCCACGATCGGGTGGAGCACGCGACGCTGACCGCCGACGGCGACGTAACCATTCTCGCTCGAATTCCGGACGACGACGTTCGGGGGTTTATTGACGGAACTGTGGGGCTCGACGCGGTCCGGGATCTCACTGTTCGGGTAGTTGATCGACAGGAGTGGTCGCCGGGGCTCGGCGACGCCGACCTCGCCGTCGACTGCGTCGAGTGTGACAACACCGTCACCGCCGAAGGGGAGTCGGAGCGGATCGACGGGACGCTGTATCACTTCTGTTGTGGCTCGTGTCGCCGGAACTTCCTCGACCGCTACGACCGATTGGAAGAGGGAGCCTGACATCCTCCCACGGCTTCAGCCGTGGGGTTCCCGA
>CAYRWH010000218.1:0-3139 GCA_964427935.1 uncultured Halobellus sp.
CGAGCAGGGTCGGTTCCCCGTCGACGCACTCGATACAGTCCGGTTCGTCGGGGTCGCCGGAGTCGTCCGGCTCGTCGGATCCCCGCTCCTCGTCCACACAGATGTCGATCTCGATGTTGCTGATCTCCCGGCGTCCGGAGTTACCAGAGCCGTCCGGGGCGAGGAGCACTGCCCCGGTGTCGGGGCTCGGCGGCTCGATCTGGTAGCGTTCCGTGGTCGGCCCGCCCTTGAGACGCACCTCACAGAGGTCGCCGAAGGCGTTCCCGTCGGCGTCCACCAGATCGAACCGTACCCCTACAGCCTCGTCGCCGTCCTTGTATTCGACGTCGGTGACGAACAGGAACGCCTCGCCCGCGAGCGGGCCCTCGTCTATCGACAGCCAGGTCGCGGTGTCGTTCGGATCGCTTATCGATATCTGCCCCTCGACGTCGTCCGCTTTCCCGCCGAACTCGCACTCCGGACACGGCTCGGGCGGCTCCTCACACGGCCCGAGGCCAGCGAAGGGGTTCGATCCCACCGCGTCGTCCTCGGAGACGTGTCGGCACTGTTCGGTGTACAGCCGGAACTCGAACCCGGTCTCCCTCCCGGCTGCTACACTCGGGGCGTCGATCGGGAGCTCCCAGTAGAGCGTTACGTCGAGCGTCTCGTCCGGGGAAAGACAGGCCTCACCGTCGAGGTCGTCGATCCGCAGTCCGTCGACGAACGCCTCCCGGAGCGCGGATAGCGACCCGGAGAACAGCGTCGAGGACCCGCCGTTCTCGACGACGAGGGTCACCGACAGCGCGTCGCCGAGCGGGTCGAACGCCGCCAGGTCGGGATCCGGACAGACGGTCGCGAACCAGAGCCGTGCCGGGTTCGTCAGCACCGAGATCCCGAACGATTCCGCCCCGTAGCTCCCGCGGTCGAGGCCCTCGATCCCGACGCTCACGAGCCCGTCCGAAACGGTGCAGTTCGCCGTCCCGTCGTGGTCCGCACAGGAGACGTCGAGGGCGACCTCTCCGCTCCCGATCGTGTTGTTCGGAAGCACAGCCGCGTCCGTCAGGAAGGCGAACGTACCCGCCCCGCTTGCCGCGCCGATGGCCCCGACGCCGCCGAGGCCGGCGAGGAGTCGGCGACGGCTCAGGCGTCCCACGCCGTCGGATCCACGTCCGCCTTCGCTTCGGCGGGTCATGCCGTCACCTCGTCGTCGTCGGCTACCGTACTCTCGCCGTTCTCCGCCGGATCGAACGGGTTGTTCGGGTCCGCACAGTCGGTCGCTCGGAACCGGAGCGCGAACGCCGCCGACTCCCCGCTGCCGACGTTCCCCTGTCCGGTGGGTAGGTCCCAGGTAAACGCGAGACAGAGACTCTCGTCCGTCCCGAGACAGCTGTTGTCGAATATCCCGGGATCGAGCTCGACCCCCGTCAGGAGGTCGCCGTTCGCGGACGGGACGGTCTCCGGGGCCGACAGTGGTCCCGCAGCGATCGTTGCGCCACGCGGGTCGTTCTCCGCGCCGACGCAGCCGCCGATCCCGAACAGCCCGGTGTCGTACCGCGTCTCGATCTCGATCCGATCAGCGAGGTCGTTGCTCGCGGCCTCCAGTTTCATCCAGACCCGAGCGGGGTCGTTTTCGGCGATCAGTCCGACGCTCGCGGTGCCATGGTCCTTCGGGAGAACGTTGTCCGCGTCGACGAGGCGGACTTCGCCGTCGAACTCGTCGATCTCGTCGACGAACTCGTCCGGGTCGGTCGGCCCCTCGATAACGAGGTCGCCGTTGTACGTCCCCCGCCAGCCGACCAGGAGCCGGGGTCCCGTCGACGCCGCGTAGGTGTAGTTCGTGTAGCCGTTCCAACTCCCGGTCGAGCGGCCGCGGGCGACCCCGGCGGTCGCGAAGCCCACGGCTCCGACGCCCATGAGTGCTTCCCGGCGAGTGATGTGTATGTCTCGTTTCGTCATTCGTCTGTATGGTCGGCTCCGAACGGCCGGTTCGTCGATACTCTTCACGCTCCCCCACTACGTATGTACGCGCAGCCTACCCGGGCGGTTCGGTGGCCGAACCATCCGGCAGTCACTCCCTACCGCGACGGCAGGGGGAGACTATCGGATACGACGACACGGGTTGAACCGGTGCTCCGCCGTTCGCCATGCCGAGTCGACGGCCGCGTTCGTCCACGCCTTCTGGCTCAGTCCCCTCCGTTCGCGAACGGGTTCTCTGGGTCAGGGTTGTGGCGGCACTGCTCGGTGTAGAAGGACAGATCGAACGACAGCGAATCGCCTTGCACTTCGTTACCGACCGTCGTCGGCAGACACCATTCGAACCCGATGAACCGGGTGTTCGACGGCTGGAAGCAGACGTCACCGTTCTCTTCCTTGCCGTTCTCCTCCTCCGACTCGACATCACAGAAGTAGAACCGGAAGTTGCTGATGGCGTACGGTGATCCACTCGGCGCGAGCGTCGTGGCGACGGTTCCGGTCGTCGCACAGTCGTACAGCGTCGCGATCCCCTCGCCCTGTCCGATGCCTTCGGGACCGCCCTTGAGGTTCACCTGACAGATCGGGGCGGTGCTCGACCACTCGAAGCCGACCGGCTCTTGTACTCCGTCTTCGACTTTGTAACTCACGTCATCGATCGTGATTTCGACATCGTCGCCGCCATCGACCGTGAAGGTGAACGTGTCGCCGGGAGAGAGTCCGTCGATATCGTCGTCGTCGTCGACTTTGGGGAGCTCGACGCACTCGCCGGTCGGCTCGACGGAGTCCTCCACGTCGTCCTCGGGCGGCTCTTCGATCTCGGGGTCGAACTCCAGTAGTCGTCCGTCAGCGAGGTCCCCTAACACCTCTCGGAGGGTTCCAGAGGAGATCTGCGGTTCGTCCTCCTGGAACACGTTGTCACCGTCGTCGTACCACGCACGGGCGATGATCTCGTCCGCGAGCTGCGGCTCACCATCGTCACCGTCCGGGTGATCGCCACTCTCCTCGTCGGTCAAGAGGCCCTGGAGCCAGATGTAGCCGGGGTTGTCACACAGCTTGAGGCCGAAGGTGACCTCGCCACAGTCGCCGGGTTTCACGTCATCGAGTTCGATGAGGCTCTCGTCGTTCGGTGCGAACGACGGGTCCTCGAACGTCGCGATCTCGTCACACGCGAACTCGAGGTTTCGAC
>CAYRWH010000219.1:0-3071 GCA_964427935.1 uncultured Halobellus sp.
CACGGCGACGACGGCCACAACCACGGCGACGACGACCACAATCACGGCGACGACGGCCACGATCACCGCGGCGAGGAGCGGTGGTCGGTCGGCGAGGGACACCATCGCTTCGGAACGTATCAGCGTGGCCCTGACGAGGGAGAAGTGCCGTTGGCAGCGGATCTCCCCGGACAACTCATCGGCGAGTCGGTCATCGCCGACGCCATCTACCCGGCAACAGTCGTCGACCGAGGGTCTCGGTTCGTCGAGGGCGACGAGTTTTACCTCGCCGTATCGCCACGAACACCGTACAACCGACTGATGCTTCCCTCGATGGCGCTCGGCTACGCTATCGAACGTGACGAGGAGGTCGTTGACGAAGGCACGCTTCAGGACACACTCGACCACGAGGTCGGCTATCACTACGGGACCGCGGTCGACGAGCTATCGGGTGGCGAGACGCTGTCAGTGACCGTCGAAACGATCCCTAACGTCTCCAGACACGCCGGGTATGACACTGCGTTCAACGAACCAGAAACCGCAACGTACACCGTGGAACTCCCATGAACAACAGGAGCGAGCACGGGTCCGGGACTGAGAGACGACGCTCGCGTGTCCGACTCGTGTCGACGGTTGCCGCACTCGCGCTCGTTGTCGCTATCGTCGGCGTTGCGCTCGGAGCCGGCGGGGCGTCCGCCGGGGACGACGTCGCGGTTCTTGGGTTCGATCCCGACGAGGTGTCCGTCGAGCCCGGTGACACTGTCGAGGTGGATGTGACACTCCGGAGTCACGGGGATCCGTTCGGAAGTGGCGTTGGAAGCATCGAACTCCAGCTTGATTACCCGACAGAGTACCTCACCGTGACCCACATCGAGCCCGGCGACTGGTTCGATGACGCGCCGGACGGCGACCAGATCGGGGAGGGACAGTCCGACACGGCAGTCCGCGAGCGGATCGCGTACGCTGACGAGAACGGTGCGGCGCTGTTCGAGCAGTCGCTCGCCAACCCCGAATTCGGCGTGATCGGGGCGGCGACCGTCGCCACGGTAACCGTCGAAGTGAGCGGGGACGCCGACGCAGCCACCGCGGAACTCACTGCCGAACGAACCGGCGTGTACCCGGTCCGCAGCCAAGAATCGCAGCAGACCCACGGCCTCCCCACGGAGTTCCACGTCGACGGCGGTGGCGACACTGTCGAGCCGGCGCTCGTGGACGACCCGTTCGCCGACACCGAGGCGTCGGCGGTGGACGACGACGATAGCGAGACGGATACAAGCAACGGAGAGACGGATACAGGTGATGGGGAGACGGATACAAGCGAGGGGGAGACAGACAGCGAGTCAGAGGACGCTGACGAATCGGCGGACGGGCAGAGCACATCGGGTGCGGAGGGCGCCGATGACGACGTGCCCGCGCCGCTCGGTGCCGTTGTGCTTGGTGTCCTGCTAGCGGCATTCGGACTCCACCGTCGAGCGCGCGGGTAGCAGCGAGTTGTCAACTGTGAGCGCACGGACAGTGTCGCGGTCTCAAAACCGGTCGCTTCTGCCGGCCGCGGCCCACGGGTTGGTCGGCGTACGCTCCGGAACGCGGCCACTGCGACCGTAGACGGACTCCAATCGGCCGGCAAACGCCCATCGCTTTCCATCCCAGCCGTCGTCTGCGTTTGCCGCTGCTGTGGCGGCCGCGGCCGCCTCTCGATCCCGGAGGTGTGCGGCGACGGCGACAGCGATAGCAGCCGCCTCGTCGTCGGACGCGTCGTCAGGGAGGTTGAGATCGGCCGGATCGAACGTGGCCGGGTCGGGCGCCGACGTGTCGGACGCATCCGGTGTATCCGTCGCCATCTCAGATCGGGATGTTGCCGTGCTTCTTGTCTGGTTTGTCCGTGCGTTTCCCTTTCAGCATCGTTAGATCGTCGACGAGACGCGCCCGGGTCTCGGCCGGCTCGATAACGTCGTCGATGAACCCGCGATCAGCAGCGGTGTACGGGTTCGCGAACTCGTCGCGGTACTCGTCGATGAGTTCCTGTCTGCGGGCGTCGGGATCGTCAGCCTGCGCGAGCTCCTCGCGGTAAAGCACGTTCACCGCCCCTTTTGGCCCCATCACGGCGATCTCCGCGGTCGGCCACGCGTAGTTCACGTCACCGCCGATGTGTTTCGACGACATCACGCAGTACGCGCCACCGTACGCCTTCCGAGTGATAACGGTGAGAAGCGGGACGGTCGCCTCGGAGAACGCGTACAGCAGCTTCGCGCCGTGGCGGATGATACCGCCGTGTTCCTGGTCCGTCCCGGGCATGAATCCGGGGACATCCTCGAAGGTGAGGATGGGGATATTAAAGGCGTCACAGAAGCGGACGAACCGCGCCCCCTTCTGACTCGACTCGATATCGAGTGTGCCTGCGTTCACTCGGGGATTGTTCGCGACGATTCCGATCGAATGGCCGTCGAGACGAGCGAAGCCGATCACGATGTTCTTCGCGAAGTTCTCCTGCACCTCGAAGAAGGACCCCTCGTCGACGACACCTTCGATGACTGCGTGCATGTCGTACGGCTTGCGAGGCGCGTTCGGGACGATGTCGGCGAGGTCGTCATCGGCCCGTTTGGGGTCGTCCCACGGCTCGACTCGGGGCGGATCCTCGACGTTATTCGCGGGGAGATACGAGAGCAGGCGGGCGATGTTATCGAGTGCCGCCTCCTCGCTCTGTTCGGCGAAATGGGCCACGCCGGAGGTCGAGGTGTGGGTGACTGCGCCGCCGAGCTCCTCGAAGCTCACCTCCTCGCCGGTCACCGTTTCTATTACGTCGGGACCGGTGATGAACATGTGTGAGGTGTCTTTCACCATGAACGTGAAGTCCGTGATGGCCGGGGAGTACACTGCGCCGCCGGCACACGGCCCCATGATCGCCGATATCTGTGGGATTACGCCGGATGCCTCCGTGTTGCGGCGGAATATCTCGGCGAACCCGGCGAGCGAGGCGACCCCCTCTTGAATCCGAGCGCCTGCGGAGTCGTTGAGGCCGACGACGGGCGCGCCAACATCCATCGCCTTGTCCATCACCTTACACACTTTCTCGGCGAACACCTCGCCGAGCG
>CAYRWH010000220.1:0-3069 GCA_964427935.1 uncultured Halobellus sp.
ACCTGCTCGAAGACGCTCGGGTCCTGTCGCTTGTCGAAGTCCTTGATCGCGGTTTGTACGCGGTCGTCACACTCGCCGCAGTTGTGTGCCCCACGATCTGAGCCGTGCCCGACCGGGTCAGAGACGACGATGGCGTCGACATCGGCGGTTTTCCTGAGCACGTGCGCAACCGACCAGAGCCACGGCGGCCGGTAGCCGCCCTCGAAAAAGAGTTCGTCGACCATGGTGTACCGCTGGACGTTCGTCGGGTTCATCGAGACGGTGTGACAGCCGTCGACATCGGCACACCGACGGATCGAGTCGATCATGTCTTCGGCCGCCTCCGGCTCCGCGAGGAACGGCGGTTTCATGAGGAGGTACGCCTTGATCCCCACGTCAGCGTCGAACTCGTCGTCCGCGCCGGCCGCCTCGGCACAGGCGTCCTCGAAGTCGGTGAAATCGAAGTACTTGTTCACGCAGTCGTGGCGAACGCGGTCGGTTGCGGTCTCTAACCCGACCGCCACGTCGGTTGCGATCCCATGCTCGGCGAAGTCGCCGATCTTCTCCCGATTGACGAAGTCCGGTAGTGACTCGACGACAATGCGATCACGGTCCGCAAACGTCTCGGCTATCGCCTGCCGGGTCTCGGCGGGGACCTCTCGCTCGTCGAGGAACGACCCGGAGGTGTAGATCTTTATCAGTTCGGCCGGGTCGTCCGCGTTCTCCCGCTCGTGGTCGAGACACGCGTCGATCTGTGTCATGAGGTCCTCGTGGGCGACGCTGCCGCCCTCGACGGATTCGGCGACGTAGCCACACATGGTACAGCCGCCCGCGCGGGCCCACCGGCAGCCGCCGGTGTTTAAGATGATCGTGAGCGAGTTCACCACTCCGTCAGGGGTGTTGTCCTCGTCGATCCACACGCGGGTCGGCTCCGTCGGGTCGTACGTCTCCGAGCGCTCGGCGCGGATGTCACGCATTACTTCATTGTGCGCGTCCATCCCGCGCCCCTGCTCGTACGCCTCGGGGCTCGGTTGGCTCATTGTCGAGGGAAGCGGTTGCGCCCGTAAAGCCGTGTCGGCATGCTGATCTCGACCGACTCAGTTTCGACCGATTCGGTCTCGAACCACGCTGCTGATCCAGATCCCGAGACCGCCGAGGCTCGCGCCGACTGCGTTCATCAGAACGTCACGCCACGCGAACCCGCGCCACGGTATCGGTGCCTGAACGAGTTCGATTCCGAACCCGAAGACGGTCGCAACCGTGACGGCAGCGATGAGGCCTCCAACGTGTCGCCCAGTCGCTTGTGAGACAAGAACCGACAGAACTGCGTAGCCAACGAGATGAAACGGGTCGGTAAGACCGATCGACTCGGATAGTCCGATACTTCCGTTTCCGCTCTCGCTCGAGGAATACCCCTCCGCTGATCCGGGGAGTGGGACGACCGACGCGATGAACACGACTCCGCCGAACACAAGCGCCGAACTCCAGTCGCTCAACCTCTTGGCTCGCTTTGGCTCGTCCCGCACATCCGGTTCGTCTCGATCGCTCACGGCGCTTGTTCACAGAGCGCGATGGTAGTCTTTTCCGGTCGAATGCGGGTCCCCCCAACGCTCTGTCTCAGCTACTGACCCGTTCGGCGCGTGTAACCACTCCCGGTTTCACACCGAGGTGAAAGGCTAACACGCTGTAGTCCTTGTATAATGATAGAACATTACATGACTGAAATGGGTGGCTACAGGGACCGAGTGGCACAAGTCGACCTCGGCGAGAAGGCGGTCGACTATCGAGGAATCGAGCAGGAGGACGCGGAAAAATACATCGGGGCACGTGGGCTGGGCGTAAAATACGTCTTCGACAAGGGGCCCAACGTGGACCCGATGGGGCCAGAGAACCGGCTGGCGTTCATGACCGGCCCGCTGACGGGTACACAGACCGTGATGAGCGGTCGGATCGCGCTGGTGACGAAGTCCCCGCTGACGGGGACGGTCACCGACTCACACCACGGCGGTTGGTCGGGCGCGCGGCTCAAATGGGCCGGCCTCGACGGAATCCTCCTCGACGGCAAGAGCGACGACCCAGTGTACCTGTTCGTCGAGGACGGGGACGTGGAAGTACGCGACGCCTCCCACCTCTGGGGGAAAGGCGTTCACGACACGGTAGACGAAATCGACGAAGAGGTCGAGGGGTCAGTCGGAAAGAACGTCTCCGTGATGGCGATCGGACAGGGCGGCGAGAACGGCGTGAAGTACGCCTGCGTGATGAACGAGGATGACCGCGCCTCGGGCCGGGGTGGGACCGGCTGCGTGATGGGTTCGAAGAACGTGAAAGCAGTCGTCGTAAAAAGCGGCACGCGGATGCCGAAACCTGCGGACCCCGACACGTTCCAGAAGGGATATCAACAGGCGATGGAGGTCATCCGTGAGTCCGACGTAACCGCACCCAACGAGGGCGGACTCTCGATGTACGGCACCAACGTCCTGATGAATGCGACAGAGGAGATGGACGGGTTGCCGACGAAGAACGCGAAATTCACCTCGACGGAGGCGTACAACGACAGTGAAGGGATCGATGTCGACGCCGAGCGTGTCTCCGGCGAGAACGTCCGCGAGAACATCCTCGTCGACGAGCCGACCTGCCACTCCTGTCCAGTCGCCTGTAAGAAGGAAGTGGAGGTACAGATGCAGCACAAGGGAGAGGATATGAACGTCCGCACGGAGTCGTACGAGTACGAGTCCGCGTGGGCGCTCGGCCCGAACTCCGGTCACACCGACCGCGACGAAATCGCGCTGATGCTCCAGCGCTGTAACGACCTTGGCGTCGACACCATCGAGGTCGGCAACACGATGGCGATGGCGATGGAGATGACCGAACAGGGCAAACTCGACGTCGGCATCGACTGGGGTGACTCCGAGCGGATGATCGACCTCATCGACGAGATTGCGAACCGTTCGACGGAGCTCGGAGACCTCCTCGCGGAGGGTCCTGAGCCTATCGCCGAGCGAAAGGACGCCCACGACAACAAGCTCTCGGTCAAGGGACAGAGCATCGCGGCGTACGACCCGCGCTGTATGAAGGGGATGGCGATCGCGT
>CAYRWH010000221.1:0-3065 GCA_964427935.1 uncultured Halobellus sp.
ACTCCCTCGAACAGATCGGCCCGATCGCGGGAACGGTCGAGGAGGCCGCGGCGGCCCTTTCGGTCATTGCCGGGCCGGACCCGAACGACGGAACGACCCGCGACCCGACCGAGATCGACGGGGTTGACGCCGGCACCGACTACGCCGCGGCCGCCGACGGCGATGTCGACGGGTTGACAGTCGGTATTCCCACGGAGCTGTTCGACGGGGCTGACGAGCGCGTCGTCGAGACGGTCGAGGCCGCGATCGCGGATCTACAGACACAGGGCGCGGAGACGACGGAGATCTCGTTGCCTTCGGTCGAACACGCGGTACAGGCGTACTACGTGATCGCGATGGCCGAGGCGTCCTCGAATCTCGCCCGGTTCGACGGCGTTCGGTACGGTCACCGCGCCGAGTCGGACGGGAACTGGAACGAGGCGTTCGCGGAGACTCGCGAGGCGTTCGGCTCAGAGGTCAAACGCCGGATTCTGCTCGGGACGTACGCGCTCTCGGCAGGGTATCACGACAAGTACTACGAGAAGGCGCAAGACGCTCGTGCGTGGGTTCGGCAGGACTTCGAGGACGCCTTCGAGGCTGTCGACGTGATCGCGTCGCCGACGATGCCGGTGCTCCCGTTCGAACTCGGCGAGAGTCTCGACGATCCCCTCCGAATGTACCTCGCGGACGCGAACACGACGCCGGTCAACCTCGCAAACCTCCCGGCGATATCGGTGCCCGCCGGCGAGGCAGACGGACTTCCGGTCGGCCTCCAGTTCGTCGGCCCGAAGTTCGACGAGAAGACGGTGATCCGCGCCGCAAGCGCGGTCGAGGATCGATGAGTCTGACCGACGAGGAACGAGACCGACTCGCCGACGTGGTGCGTCTCCAGCCGACGAAGAACTCCGAGTTGGAGGACGCGTGGGGCGTCGACGGCGGCAGCGCGGTCCACCGGTACTTGGAGGACCATCTGAAGGAGTACTACTACCGCGACGACGACAGCCTGATTCGGGCGACGGCGGAGGCGAACGACCTCGTCGATGTCGAACCCGGAATCGAGGCTGACGCGGTTGCGAAGGGCACAGCGCCCGACACGATCCGCGTCCCACAGCTTGAAGCTCGTGTGTTTGAGGTCGTTGCCGGCCCCGGAGAGCGCTCCCAGTCGGTCGTGAGCGTCCTCAACGACCTCCGTGAGACGTTCGACATCGACCCGGAGGTCGGGGCGGTCCGCCGTGCGCTACGGAGTCTCGAACGCAAGAACGTGGTCGAGGTGGAGTATCGAACCGTGCCCACGTTCCGGCTGGCGGTCGAACGGGAGGCGATCACGGTCGAAGTGAGCGAATGAGCGAGCAACCACACCAGTCATACGGGTAAACTACCCTACCCTACTCCCTCGGCGCTACGCGCCTCGGTCCTTGAGGGTAGGGCTTTGATGTGGACTCCCGGCAATCAGTCGCCAGCAATAGGCTGGTGACTCTCACCGTTCAACGTCCCACCATTCACACGCACGTCTACTTGTGCGTCTCCGCTCCCCGACTTGGGCGAGGAACGGAGTTTGTGTTGTCGCTTCCGAGCGTACCGCACGCCAATATTCTTTGCGGCGTTGTAATCCGCGTTCACTTCATACCCGCATTTCTGGCACTCGAACTGTTCCCCGTGGCGGTTGCCGTCGTGCGTGAACCCACAATCCGTCCGAGAACAGCGTTGGGACGTGTGGTTCGGCTCGACTTGCTCCACGGAGACCCCCTGTTCAGGGCCTTTGTAGGAGACGTATTCAAACAGGCGTCGGAACGCCCAGACGTGGTGCCACTTCGCGTCCGGAAGCCGCTCACGGATGTCCGTTAGGTCCTCAAACGCGATTACGTCGCACTCGTGTTCGACGGCTTCCGAAACGATCTCGTTGGCAACCGTGTGGATGTACTGTTTCCGCCACGCTTCTTCGCGCTTCCCGAGGCGAAGCAGGGCCTTGTGTGCTGCCTGCGTGCCGCGTTGTTGCATCTCACCACGCCGCTTCTCGAACTCGCGGCACCAGTGGTCGTAGTCGTCTCCCTGCCAAAACGTGCCGGTTGAAGACACAGCGAGGCTGTTGACTCCGAGGTCAATACCGAGGACCGTTTGGTCGGAGTGCTCGGTATCTTCTGAAACCTCATCGTCACTGTCTGTCCGTCGCGTCGAAATGTTGAGGTAGAACTCGTCAGTGGCCGCGTCGTACCGAAGCGTACTCTCGCGGAACTCGTAGTTCTCGGAGAGTACGTACCGCTCGTAGGGCGTCGGACTGTCTGCCGGGAGAACGAACGACGGTTCGACTCGGCCCTCAACAGTCGCCAGTGACACCTTGTTCCGGTAGAAGGTCGCGCTCCGTGTGTCGTAGTCCATCGTTTCAGCGGTGAACGTCGGTTGAGAGACGCGCTGTCCCTTTTTCCACCGTTCGACACACGCTTTGACGGCTTCGACAGCGCGTTTGATAGCGGCTTGGACAAGTTGGGCCTGTAGGTCTGTCTCCTCTCGAAGTTCGGCGTAGAGCGCGTCACGAACCTCTCGCTTGTTGGTCTTACACTCAGTGTAGGAGGTGTCGGACCAACAGTAGTCGGCGGTTCGGTTCGCGCAGTACAGGTATTGCTCGGCAGTTCGGTGGAGTGCGTCGCGTTGCTCGTCGGAAACGGAGAGTTTCACGACGGCGGTTCGACGCACATCCATGTTTTCAGAGGTCACCCGACGGTACTTATATGCTTGGGAGTCAGTCGGTCGCAGTGTGGCGGTTGTGTCGTCCCATGTCGGTTTCCTCCCCGACCTACTCGCTCACTCCGTTCGCTCTCTTCTCACGGGCGCAGAGCGCCCGTTCGAATGGTCAGCGGGACCTCCGGTCCCGCACGACTTGAGGTCGGGGGCTCCACCTCAAAAATGCTGATCGCCGAACCTCAAGGTTCAACACGGACGAGCGACTCGTCAGGGTATGAGCGATCAGCAACTTCGAAAGGAGGCACACGATCTGGACGTGACCGTCTGGGTCGGGAAAAGCGGTATCGACGCGGTCGTCGACGAACTGGCCGACCAGCTCGACGATCGGAAACTGGTGAAAGCGAAGT
>CAYRWH010000222.1:0-3026 GCA_964427935.1 uncultured Halobellus sp.
GACCGGTTCGCGACGATCTGCCCCATCCGCCCGAGTCCGATGACGCCCAGTTGCATGGTCGGGAGGTCGTGAGCGCTCGTCGTAGTGGTTCCGATTCTGTCGGCAACGCGGGTTGCTATCCCCAGACGAATGGAAGCCACCAGACGACGCTACTGACGATAACGGCGGTGCCAGTGACGCTGACAGCCGCTCCAACCTTCGCCATTTCGGGGATGGTGAGGTATCCGGAGCCAAATACGATAGCGTTCGGCGCGGTCGCCACCGGAAGCACAAAGGCGAACGACGCTGCGAGCGCGACCGGCGTGAGGCCGAACCCGTCGCCGGCGAACCACAGGACCGCGAACGCGAGAGGACCGAGCGGCCGCCCGACATCACTTCGGGCAGGGAGACGTATACGGCGTCGTCTCCCGCGGCCGTGTTAAACGGATCGTCAGGGGACACTGATCACGCCGACCTCTCGTACCGTCACACCGATCCGTCGTTCGCAGTCGCCGCTCGCTCTCCGAGGTGTGCCCGCAACGAATCCACGTCCTTGTTGCCCGCGCCGGTGTTCAGGAGGACGACGGTGTCGTCGGGGCCGAACTCGCCGGACTCGGCGAGCGCGAACGCGCCGGAGACCGCGGCCGCACACGTTGCGCCGACCTCCAACCCCTCCGTCCGGGCCACCTCGATGGCGGCGTCGAGGATCGCGTGGTCGGTCGTCGCAACCGCACCTCCGTCCGACTCGCGAATCGCCTCCAGAATGAGGTGACTTGCGCCCGGATCCGGGATCGCAATCCCGTTACAGGCGGTGTCGATCGCGTCATTTGCGACCGGCTCGTGGCGGTCCGCCCCCGACTCGTACGCCTCGACGACCGGCGCACAGCCCGCCGCCTGTGCGGCGTACATCGGGACGAGTTCGTCACTCCATCCCAACTCACGGGCCTCGCGGGCGGCCTTGTGCATCCCGACGAGCCCCACGCCGCCGCCGGTCGGGTAGACGACTGCGTCCGGTGCCTCCCAGTCGAGCGACTCCAGCAGTTCGAGCGCCATCGTCTTCTTGCCCTCGTGACGATACGGCGTCACGAACGTCTTCGTAGAGTACCAGTCGGGATTCTCCTCCATCGCCGCGGCGT
This sequence comes from uncultured Halobellus sp., assembly GCA_964427935.1. Taxonomy (GTDB): domain Archaea; phylum Halobacteriota; class Halobacteria; order Halobacteriales; family Haloferacaceae; genus Halorubrum. The sequence continues at coordinate 1,116 of CAYRWH010000222.1, forward strand.
AGGCGGCTCCGGCGTCACCGATCTGCGAGCTCCCGTCCATCGGATCCGTCACCGTCAGCTCCGCGCCGTGTACCTCCGTCATCGCCTTTTGTGTGAACCCCGCTCGCGACGGGAGGTACACGTGGGCATCGAGCTCCGCGCGGGCTGCGTAGGCCGCGGCCGCCTGTCCCGCGTTGCCAGCGCTATTCAGCGCCACGTCGCTTGCGCCGTGTTCGCGTGCGGCCGTCGTCGCGAGCGACTGGCCGCGATCCTTAAAGGTCCCCGTCGGGTTCGCGCCCTCGTCTTTCAGGAGGACTCGTCCAACACCCATCGCGTCCGCGAGCGACGGACACTCGACGAGGGGAGTCGCCCCCTCCCCGATCGACACCGCGGCCGACCGCGGGAACGGGAGCAGTTCAGCGTATCGCCACATCGAATCGCCCTCTCGACGGTCAAGGTCGGCTGGCGTCAGGTCGATCCGGTCGTAGTCGTAGGTCGGATCGAGAATCCCGTCACAGTCGGGACAGCGGTGCGTCGTCGTCTCGGCGTCGAAGGTCGTCTCGCAGTCGACACACGAGAGGCCCTCGAAGGCGCTCGTCGTCTCCATGCCCGCCGATTGCGCTCCCCGGGTTTTGGTCCATCGATCGCGGCGGTCCGTGCGCGTCTTGAACATCGCCGCACGGATCACTTCTCAGCTTTTGGGATCGCACCGGCCGCCCGCAACGCCGCGAGGTCGCCGTCGGCGTAGCCGTACTCGCGGAGAATCCGTTCCGTGTGTTCGCCGAGCGACGGCGGATGTCGGCGGACTGTCGTCGGCGTCCGCGAGAACTTCATCGGCGACCCGGGAAGGTCCATCTCGCCGGCAGTCGGGTGGTCGACGGTCACGCGCATGTCTCGCGCCTCGATCTGTGGGTCGGCGAACAGCGCGGCCATGTCACGGACGCCGCTCGCGGGCACGTCGTGGTCGGTCAGTGTATCGACGGCCTCCGCGGTCGACAAGTCGGCGAACTCGGGCTCCAACTCGGCGGCAAGCGCCTCGCGGTTGCGCACCCGCTTCTCGTTCGTCTCGAACCGCTCGTCTGCGGCCAGATCCGGACGGTTGAGCGCCGCACAGAGCCGCGGCCAGAACGCATCCGCCGAGCAGGCGACCACGACGTAGTCGTCCCGAGTCTCGAACGCGCGATACGGAACGATGTTTGGGTGTTTGCTCCCCATTCGTCTCGGAGGCTCGCCGCTCGCGAAGTAGTTCGTTGCCATGTAGCTCATCCACGCCGCCTGCCCGTCGAGGAGGCTCACGTCGATCTTCTGACCGGACCCGTCACCGAGTTCGCGTTCGAGCAGCGCCGCGAGTATCGCCTGTGTCGCGTACATTCCCGCCCCGATGTCCGCGAGCGCAACGCCGACCCGGACGGGCGGCCCGTCTTCGACGCCAGTGATCGACATCAGGCCGCCTTTCGCCTGCATCACGATGTCGTACGCGGGTTCGTCACGGTCAGGTCCCCACTCCCCGTAGCCTGAGATCCCACAGTAGATGAGCCCCGGATTCTCCTCGGCGAGGTCTGGGTAGTCGAGCCCCCACTCCGCGGTTTTGCCGACACGAAAGTTCTCGACGAGCACGTCGGCCTCCCGGGCCAGATCGCGGAACACTGCGCGTCCCTCCTCGCAAGCGAGGTTCAACTCGATCGAGCGTTTGTTCCGATTGACGCTGGCGTAGTAGGCGCTCTCGGCGCTGTCGCCGTCGCCGAACGACGGGGGTACCCAGGTTCGGGTCTGGTCGCCCGATCCGGGTCGCTCGACTTTGATCACGTCCGCTCCAAGGTCGCCTAATTGTAGTGTACAAAACGGGCCGACGAGCACGCGGGAGGCGTCGAGCACCGTCACGCCGTCAAGTGGTCCCGTCTCTCCCGACGGATTGCGCGCCTCACCGACCAT
>CAYRWH010000223.1:0-3018 GCA_964427935.1 uncultured Halobellus sp.
CGTCGACGATGCCACACAAGGTGAATCCGATCGACTTCGAGAACAGCGAGGGGAATCTCTCGAAGGCCAACTCCGACCTCTCGTTTCTCGCCGACTACGTCACGACCTCGCGGCTACAACGGGATCTCTCCGACTCGACGGTAAAACGGAACGTCGGGGTCGCTTTTGCCCACTGTCTGATCGGCTACTCGAAGACGGCTGACGGGCTCTCGAAGGTGGTACCGAACGAGGTCGTCATGCGCGAGGAGTTGGAGGCGACCCCCGAGGTGATCGGCGAGGCGGTTCAGACGATCCTCCGTCGAGAGGGAGACACGGAGGCGTACGAGCGCGTAAAGGCGCTCTCACGCGGGTCGCGGGTCGACCTGGAAGACTTCCGTGCGCTGTTCGATGACCTCGATATCGACCCCGCCGTCCGGGAGGAGCTCCGCGCGCTAACCCCAGCCGGGTATACGGGGATTGCGGCCGACCTCGCCGGGAGCATCGACGGAGCGGGAGTCGAAGCCGACGAGTAGCACGGTCCGCCGCTCGTCGTGTCGTGCCGCCTCTCAATGTCGCTCTTCTTTTGAACTGTCTCGACTTCCGGCTCCCGAACGTATTTGCGACGCCCGGCGTTCGGTGGGGACATGTCGGAGCTTCCGCTGGAGGCGTACTACGATCTCACACAGGTGGGCGAGACCGCCGTCTCACCCACGGGCGACCGCGTCGCGTTCACGACTACCGAGTACGACGAGACCGAAGACGAGTCGGTCGGGTCGCTGTTTGTCGCCCCGACTGACGGCTCACGGGAGCCACACCGGTTGACCCGCGTTGCGGGCGCTGGAAGCCCGTCTTGGGGGCCTGACGGCGACCGACTCGCGTTCATCGCCGCCCGCGAAGAGGACACAGGACGACGAGTTGGACTGGACGAGGACGCCGCCGAGGAGAGTGACGGGGCGGATGGTCCGGACGACGCGAGCGGCGAGGAGGCGGACGACGCGAGCGGCGAGGAGACGGACGACGAAAGCGGCGACGACGGAAGCGGCGACGACGAGGGCACGGCGTCCGGCGACGATCCCTCCCCGCAGGTGTGGGTGTTCGACCTCGCGCTCGGCGGAGACGCACAGCAAGTCACCGACCGCGAGGACGGTGTCTCGGCGTTCGACTGGTCCCCAGAGGGCGACCGAATCGTTGTTGCGGCCGACGACCCGACCGAGGAACAACGCGAGTATCAGGAATCGCGGACGGAGGGCGGACCGGTCGAGACGACGCGGCTCCAACACAAGATCAACGGGGTCGGCTGGACCGACGAGGTCCGAACGTACCTGTTCGTCGTCGACACCGAGACCGGGGAGGAGCGGCGGCTCGACGACGCGTACAGCGGCGGCGCGTTCGCTGACCTCTCCGGGCTGAATCCGGATTGGGGCGAGGAGGGGTACGTCGCGTTCACCTCCTACCGAGAAGAGAATCCGGACGACACGACCGTTCAGGACGTATACGTGATCGATCCGGACGCGGAAGATCCGGAAGCAACGAAGCTCACCGAGAGCGACCTCGGTTGTTCGGGGCCAACGTGGCGCGGAGACGGGACGCTCGGCTTCGTCGCGGGATACCCGGAGAACGCGGCCCGTCCGTCGGAGGTGTTTGTCGGCGACGCCCTCGTTGAGGGCGAGCCCAACCCGGACGCGGCGTTCGACTCGGTCACCGCCGACCTAGACCGGACGGTCGCCCGCGGCGGGGGCGTCGCATGGGTCGGCGACGCAATTATGACGACGATCGCTGACCACTCGCGCACCCGGCTGATTCGGGCGACGGTCGACGGAGCAGTCGTCAGGCTGTTCGACGCACAAGGCGACGAGCGCGCGGTCGGGGGCGTCGATGTCTCCGCGGACGGGAAGACAGTTGGACTCGTACTCTCGGATCCGGCGGATGGGAGCGACGTGTTCGCGGTCGACACCGCGGATCTCGTCGACATTGACCCGGCGACGGACGAGCCCGCGCCGACGCCCGACCCCTACGATCCGGTCGCTGTCGCCGAGGGCGAGACGGATCGGACTATTCCCGACGAGCCGGCGTCGCTGGTTCGTGTGTCCGCCGTCAACGACGACCTGATCGAGTCGTACCCGATGCCCGAGGTCGAGCGGGTCGCGTGGGAGTCGGACGGCTGGGACCTCGACGGCGTGGTGTATCACGACCCGGAGGTCGATCTTGAGGACGGACCACACCCCCTCGTGGTCGCGATCCACGGGGGACCGGTCTCGTACGACGAGCCCGTGTTCTCGTTCTCGCATGCGGCCCTGACCAGCCGGGGATACGTCGTCTTCCGGCCGAACTACCGCGGCGGATCCTCCCGGGGGCGGGCGTTCGCCGAGGAGCTCCGCGGCGCGTGGGGGACCGCGGAGGTGACGGACATCACCGCGGGAGTGGAGTCGCTGGTCGACCGCGGCTGGGCCGACCCCGACCGCGTCTTCGGGCATGGCTTCTCTTACGGCGGGATCGCACAGGGGTTCCTCGTCACTCAGGAGCCCGACCTGTTCACGGCGGCTGCGCCGGAACACGGGATCTACGACCTCCGGTCGGCGTTCGGCACCGACGACACCCACATTTGGATCGAACACGAGTACGGGCTCCCGTGGGAGGAGCCAGAGGCGTTCGACGGCTCCTCGTCGATCCTCGACGCAGGGGCTATCAAGACACCGCTGCTCGTCATGGCCGGCGGGGAGGACTGGCGGTGTCCACCAAGTCAGTCGGAGCAGCTGTACGTGGCGGCGAAAAAGACCGGCGTCGACGCGAAACTGGTCGTCTACCCAGAGGAGCACCACAACATCGGCGACCCGGACCGGGCAATCCACCGACTGGAGTCGATCCTCGACTGGTACGAGACCCACGACCCGGCACGCGAGGACGGGAAGGACGACGGCGAGGACTGAGGCTCCGTCGACGACGGATCCAACGACTGAGACGAACCGAATCAGATGCGGTGGCGCGCCCCGGTTCGCGCCCTTTTATAGGCGCGAACCGCGAGGGACCGAAGGTCCCTCT
>CAYRWH010000224.1:0-3001 GCA_964427935.1 uncultured Halobellus sp.
CCGACGACATCCGTGACGAGGCCGACGAGATGCACGACCTGTTCGTCGAGGCCCAGGAAGCGGCCGACCGCCATCACGAGGACTTCGTCCGCGTTCAGAAGCGCCTGCGCGAACTCGACAAGAAGGAGGAAGAGGAGCGCAAGGACGAACGCTCTTCGAAGCGCGAGGAGGAGAAAGAGGAAGCCGAGGAGATCTACCAGAAGTTCAAGGAGGGCGAAACCCTCGACACCGAGGATCTGATGAAGCTGCAGAAGACCGGCCTCCTGTAAGCCGGCGACTCGCGGTTTTTGTTTCCGCCTGAGCCGAGAGCGACGCGACTAGTCGGCTGACAAGAGTCAGGTATCGTCGTCGCTGCGCTCCCTCACACGACAACAGCCAGCATATAAACCGGTGCGCACCCAACCAATAGTATGGACGATACGCCCCAGTCGACGGGACGGACGGTGTTAGTCGGGCTCGTTGTGGCCGTGGTCACGGCCGCGGTCTTCGGACGACGGCTCGTTGGAAGACTCACTCGCGGCCGCGTCGGCGACACAGCGGAGTACAACACGGCGAAGGTGTCTGTTTCTGGCCCGATCGCACGCGATCGGGGGCGGCCGTCACCGCTGTCCGGCGGGACCGGCGCGACCGCTGACGAGGTCGTCGAGCAGATCGAGGCCGCGGACGAAGACGAGGAGGTCGAGGCGTTGCTCGTCGAACTCAACACGCCCGGCGGGGAGGTCGTCCCGAGCGACGACATTCGGCGTGCGGCCGCCGAGTTCGACGGTCCGACGGTGGGGTACGCGACGGATCTGTGTGCCTCCGGCGGGTACTGGATCGCCAGCGGCTGTGACGAGCTGTGGGCCCGCAAGGGGAGCCTCGTCGGGTCCATCGGCGTTGTCGGCTCGCGGCCGAACGCCGCCGGACTCGCCGACAAGCTCGGCATCTCCTACGAGCAGTTCACCGCTGGGGAGTACAAGGACGCCGGTGTTCCCCTCCGTGAGATCGAGGACGACGAGCGAGAGTACCTCCAATCGCTTATCGACGGCTACTACGAGCAGTTTGTCGAAACCGTGAGCGAGGGACGCGACATGGATCCGGAGGCGATCCGCGACACCGAGGCGCGCGTCTATCTCGGCACCGACGCCGACGAGATGGGGCTCGTGGACGAGCTGGGGACGGAGGCTGACGTCGAAGATCGGCTCGGTGAGCGGATCGACGCTGATGTCGAGATCCGTGAGTTTACGCCCGAGCGCGGACTCGCTGACCGGCTCGGAATCGGTGCGGAGCGTGTCGCTTTCGCCGCCGGCAACGGTGCCGCCAGCGTGTTCTCCGGCGATGGTCGCGATGTCGAGATAGAGCTTCGCTGAGCCGGACGACGTGTTCGAGCCCGCTTCCCTGTCGGTTCAGCCGGGTATCCCGGGCACAGTGGCGTGGCTGTCGCCGTTCTCCATGGGCCGAGCCACGCGATTGGCGGTTGTGATCGGGAGACCATCGGAGAACGGAGAGGCTTTTTACTCTGTCGCGGCGAGGATGCGACCGTGACAACGCTGGTCATCTGCGTGGATCGCTCGGGGACAATCGGGCGGGCCACGAACGTCCCGATGCCGGTCGCGGGCTGGGAAGCCGTCCGGTCGCTCGTGACCGATGCGGGCCTCGCGGATCCCGAGGATGCCAGCGTCAACTGCCTGCTCGAAGCGCTTCGGGTCGCAAGAGACCTCCGTGACGAACGCGAGGAGGCGGTCGTCGCCGTCGTCTCCGCGGAGAGTGACACGCCGGTCGGCTCGGACCGATCGATCGCTGCACAGCTCGACGACCTCGCGGACCGGTACGACCCGAGCGCCGCTATCATCGTCGTTGACTCCGCGGAGGACGAACGCGTTCTCCCGATCGTCGAGTCCCGCATGCCGGTTGACGGCGTCGACCGCGTTGTCGTCCGGCAGGCACACGATCTCGAATCCACCTACTACCTGTTAAAACAGTTTCTCGCCGACGAACAGCTCCGGTCGACGGTGCTCGTGCCGATCGGTGTCGCGCTGCTGTTGTTGCCCGTTCTCTTTGTACAGTTCTCGCCGGCCGCGGCGCTCGCCGGGGTTGCCGGGCTGCTCGGCGCGGCGCTTCTTTATAAGGGATTGGGGATCGACCGCGTCGTCGCGGGGATGCCGGAACGGATCCAGGAAGCGCTGTACGCCGGTCAAGTGTCGGTCGTGACGTACGTCGTCGCCGGCGGGCTCTCGCTCGTCGGGGGGTTCTTCGGCGTGTTGGCGGCCTCGGAGTTGGAGGGTGCGACCTTCGCCGTCGAGGCCATGGAGTTCACGTTCGCAGCCGTACCGTGGCTCGTCGTCGCCGGCGTCACCGCGGCGGTCGGTCGGCTCCTCGACGAGCTGATCCGCGACGAGGGGATCCGAACGCCGTATCTCAATCTCCCCTTCGTCATCGTCGCGATCGGGCTCGTCGTCCGCGGGTTCGCGGGCTACTTCCTCGCGCAGGAGGCGATGATCGACCCGATCCAGATGGGTGAGCTAGTCGTCAGCCCCGGACAGCGGCTCGCGGCGTTCATTCTCCTCGGCGTGGTCGTCTCGCTCGCCGGCGTGAAGATCGCGAGCGACGTGGGCACGGAAACGCTCGAAGAAGTTATTGACGCCGAGAGCGAACCGAACGGGGAGTAGGCGGGGGGTGCTCGCTCTCGAAGCGCCGCCGCACCCGACGGCTTTTCACCGATGCGGACCGCGTCACCGCCTATGCAGGTTTATGGACTGATCGGGAATCCGGTCGGACACTCGTTGTCGCCGGCGATGCACGAAGCGGGGTACGACGCGATCGGGCTCGACGCGCGCTACGTCACCTTCGAGCCGGATCCCGACGATGCCGCCGCGGCGGTCCGGGGGGCGACCGCGCTCGGCGTGGCCGGTCTCAACGTCACCATTCCGTTTAAACAGGACGTGCTCGACGCCGTCGACGCGGACCCGCTCGCCGAGCGGATCGGCGCGGTCAACACGGTCGACTTCAGGCCGGTGCGGAC
>CAYRWH010000225.1:0-2880 GCA_964427935.1 uncultured Halobellus sp.
CCCGCGCTCGTCTTCGTCGCGACGTACGACCAGTCGGTGCTCGAACTGCTCTCCGCAGCGCTGCTCGGCGGAGTCCTCGTCTCCCTCCTCGGCACCGCGGCCGTCGCGTGGGTCGTCCACCGTGGCCAGTCGAACCCCGCTCGCCGGAGCGTTGCGATCGTCCAGTCGTACCACTCGAATCTCGGCTACCTCGGACTCCCGCTCGTCGCCGCAACGTTCGACGCCGAGGTGACGGCGATCGCAAGCGTGATTCTCGGTATCGGATCGCTCACACAGGTGCCACTAACCGTGGTCATTCTAAGTACCCTCAACGGGACGAACGCGAACATCGGGCGTGAACTCGCCTCACTCGCCGGGAATCCCGTGTTGATCGCGCTTGTCGCCGGCATCGCTGTCGGGTCGGCCGGCGTCATCGTCCCCGGGCCCGTTGCGGTCGGGCTCGACGGACTCGGCTCGCTCGCACTCCCGCTGGCGTTGCTGTGTGTCGGCGCGTCGCTCCGGGTCAACGCGGCCACGATAGACTATGGCGCGACCGGCTCGGTGGTCGCGCTCAAAATCGCCTGTATGCCAGCGATCGCGTGGGCCGCGTTCTCGCTGCTTCGTGTCGACGCCGCGACGTTTACGGCCGCGATTGTGATGCTCGGGACACCGACCGCCGTTTCGACGTACGTGTTCGCACACGAACTGGGTGGCGACGCTGAGTTCGCCTCGCTGAACGTGTTCGTAACAACGGTCGTGTCCGTGTTTTCGCTGTTTGTTCTCATCGAACTCGTCGCGCTGGTCGTGTGAGCCGCCGCGACCCGAACGAACTTACCGACTCCGTCCGATCCCCGACCATGGAACACGTACCATTTGACGAGGCGGAGACGTACGAACCGGAGCCAGGGTGGGGTCGCGCCGCGCTCGCCGGCAGCGACCGGTTCACGTTCGAGTGGTTCGAGAAGCCGCCGGGCCACGCGTCGCCCGATCACGACCACGAGAACGAGCAGGTGTGCGTCTGTCTCGAAGGAGAACTCACCGTCCACACCGAGGACGAAAGCGTAACCCTCGGTGCGTACGACTCTGTCCACCTCGACGCATGGGAGACGCACCGCGTCGAGAACGCGACAGACGAGCGTGCGGTCGGACTCGACGTGTTCGCGCCCGGTCGCGGGTTCGACTTCTGGACCGACCGTGAAGAGTGATGCTCGGCGAGACGCACCGACTTGCCCGGACCGTCACGGGTGACCCACTCGTCGGCGACGAGGACGGATTCGTCCCGCTCAGGGCCGCTGGACTCGACGACGTGGACGACGCGCTCGGAGCGGTGACCGGTGGTTCCGCGGTGTTGCCCCCGGTCGATACGCTTCCCGCGAGTCGAACGCCCCCGGAACACCTGTCGTTCGGGCTCCCGTTCGACCCCGGGAAGCTGTGGGGGATCGGCCTCAACTACGCGGACCACGCCGCCGACCTCGACGAGACTCGTCCCGACGAGCCGGCGAGTTTCATGAAGCCGACGACGACGTTGGCCGCACCCGGCGGCCCGATCCGCCTTCCACCAGCCTCGGAGTCAGCGCGCGTGACGGCCGAGGCAGAACTCGGGGTCGTAATCGGGCGCACCTGTCAGAACGTCGACGAGGCGGCGTTCGGTGGGGTTGTCGCCGGATTCGTCCCCGTGATCGACGTGACCGCGGAGGACGTGCTCGAACGGAACCCGCGCTTTCTCACGCGAGCGAAGAGCTACGACACGTTCTGTGTTGTCGGCCCGTGGGTGTCCGCGCCGGCGACCGTCGACCGGCTTGAAGAGGTCGAAGTCCGGACGGTCGTGAACGACGATACGATCGCCGAGAACACGCTCGACCGGATGCTGTTCTCGCCGCCCGAACTAATTTCGATTCACTCGCGGGTGATGACGCTGGAGACGGGCGACCTGATCTCGACCGGAACGCCGGGCGCGGGCGTCATCGAGGACGGCGACACGGTTCGCGCCGAGGTCGACGGGGTTGGTGTGCTAGAGGCCGACGTGGTTCGAGAGTTGTGACTGGGGTAGTTCAGGGTGGATACGAGAGTCGTGATCGTGGGCTGGTTCAGGGGCCGCAAAAACGGAGAAGCCGAGCGGTCAGGCTTGGAGGGTGTCGATTCCGTTGATCGCGACGAAGCCGTAGCCACACTCTGAACAGCGCCATTTCGTCTTCTCGCCGAGGTGGAGCGTCATCGCGGCCGACCGGTAGAACGACGTCTCCCCTTCACACGACGGACAGTCCACGTCCTTTTCGAGCGCCATACACCAACAGCGAGTCGTCGCGGTTTTTAATCTATTGATACGGTGGATCGCTGCGGGTCATGTCACTGCGCGGACGCACACTCAGTCAATGTGGGCAGCTCACCGATCAGCGCACCGAGTACCCCATATCTCGAAGTAGGTCGGGAACCCGATCACGATGGTCTCCCTGAAGCTCGATAGTCTCGTCAGTCGTCGTTCCGCCGGTCGCGAGCGATGACTTCAACTCAGACGCGAGGTCCGCTCTCTCTGAGGCCGATCCAGAGAACCCCTCGACGATTGTCATCGCCTTTCCGTAGCGTCGCTCCTCGACGCGCACCGAGAGCGCCTGTTCCACTCGGTCGAGGTCGCTATGACTCTCTAGATCGTCGAGCAAGTCATCGAGTGAGTCGTCATCTGACACGACTCGCGTTTCGACCTACCTAATGATAAAACTATCTCCAATTTTATTAAGGAATGGTCCAGCGGACGGCGAGTGAAGTATTCCTGACCGACTGGGGGCTGTACTTAAATAGCCGTCACCCACGCCTTGTACTCCGGTTCGAGTTCGTACACCTCCCGGAAGGCGCGCTCGATGAAGCCGGCGACGCGGTTGGCGTCCGAGCGCGCGGTGATCACGG
>CAYRWH010000226.1:0-2869 GCA_964427935.1 uncultured Halobellus sp.
GCGACCCCGTCGAGCGCAGAAACCACGTCGCGAAGCCGTTCGAGATCCGGAAGGTGAAGTGTCACGTACAGCGTTCCGTCCTCGGCGCGCGCGTCGGCAACCGGGACGCTAAGCGACTCGATAATCGAACAGGCGCAGTCGACATCAGTCGGTCGCGCGTATCGATACACGCGCTCGTCGCCGAGGTCGATGACCGACGATGCCTCCGGGATCTCCGTCACGTGGTCGACCGCTTCCGGGTCGTGAACCCGAAACTCTTCGGTATGGTCGCCGCCGGCACGGGTCCAGTTGACTCCCGTAACCGGGCCGTCGTGGAGTTCGGACACCGACGCGACCGGGCAGGCGTCGAGGCCGCGAACGGCGAGTTCAGTGCGGACGCCGTCCGGCGTCTCGGGCCCGTCAGCAGGGTCGTTCGCCTCCGTCCCCTCGTCGGGCGAGCGAGTGTCACTCGACCGGTGATCGGCTCCCATCACTCGACTGTTTCCTGTCCGGGCTGAAAGACCTGATCCCGAACGACGGGCACCCGGGCGACAGCGTCAGCGGCCGCTCCCCGCCCGCACCGATCAGCCGACGTGGTCGAAGGCGACGGCGAGGTCGTCGGCTCCCCAGAACACGAAGCGGTAGCGGCCCGGTTCAAGATCGGGACAGACCCGCAGGTGATCCTCGTGAGGGCCCCCGTCTATCAGCCCCGCCTCGGTCATCGTGAACGACCACTCGACCGTCTGCCCCGGGCGTGTCGACACGAGTTCGTCCGTGTACGCGAACCGCGAGGCGTCTTCGCCGCCGCGAACGTCGGTCCAGCCCTCCTCGGTGTACACTTCGAGGTTGTACTTCCCGTGGTTACCCACGCCGATGTCGTGAGATGAGACGTTCGTCATCTCGACACGGAACTCGTCGCCACGCTCGATCTGGAGCGCCTCGTCCGGGTCGTCGCCGTCGTAAGCGGGGTTCACAAGTCGGATCTCGAGTCCGTTATCGCCGCCGACGCTCCCGCCGGAGCCCCAGTTCACGTCGTCGCCGGCGGACGAGTAGTGCCGCTCAAACTCGTCGTCCGGGCAGTCGAGCGCGGCCGGGACAGTCGCCGGGTCGCCGTCGGGTCGCACGAAGCCGTCGAGCGAGTCGGCGTCACGGACCCCTTCCTCGCCGGTGAGTTCGGCGGTTTCGTCCCAGCCGTCGGTGACGGTTACTCGGAGCCGATCGGGGAGCGACTCCGTCGTAACACGGACCATCGCGCCGGAGTAGGTGACCGCCTCCCCGCAGGCGACGTCCGCGTCGTCGTCGGCGGTGCTCGCTACTGTCGCGTCGCCGACGAGCGTTCCGTCCTCGACGCCGAGATCAGCGAACTCGATCAGCGAGTCGCAGGTGGTCGGCCCGACTGATTCGACGTACGCGATCACGGATTCTTCGAGGTTGGTGTCACGAACGAACGCCTCGGTCTCGTCGTCGGCCTCAGCGAACAGCCACCCCGCGTCGTTCGGGTCCGCGATCAGGAGACACATGCCGACCCGGTCGTCGTGTCGCCACGCGGGGCCAGAGAGCGCCTCCCCAACCTGATGAACCGTTGTTTCAAACTCGTCCCCGTCGTCGGCGTCGCCGTTGTCGTCACCGTTTCCGGTTCCGGGGTCACCCTCCTCGACGCAGCCAGCGAGCAGGGTAGTCGTCGCGGCGGCTCCGATCCCATACAGCGTATCGCGTCGGCTGAGTCGTTTCATACCTGTGGGTACGACGGGAGTACATAAGGGCTTCGTGTAAGCTCAAACAACTCACTGTCCTATCCCGACTCGGGGACGGCGTCGGGACCGGTTCTACGACGCCGTTCGAACCGCTATCGAACCCGACCGAGCCGTTCTCACGGCCGCCCGAACAGCCGGCGTGTTTCCGCTTCGTCGAGACCGGCGGCCAGCCCGAGCGCGAGTCCAACGCGGGCCTTCGCGGCCGGGAGGTCGCCCGCGAATATCACCCCGTGACGGTCGAGCGTCACCGCCCCGCCGGGTGTCCCGTATACCGGTTCCGTCGGTCCGGCAGGGGGGCGTCCGGCGACGACGACCGGCACCGACCCAATCGCCTCGCGGACCGCGTCGCCGATGGCGGCGGTGGTGTTGCCGAGGCCGGTCCCCTCCACCACGAGCCCGCCAACGCCAGCGTCAAGCGCCCGTTCGATGGGTCCCGCGCCCGCGCCGGTGCCGGAGTGGATCACCGGCACCTCGGGGACGCGCTTCGCGGCCGTCCCGGGGTCGACGCCCGCGAGCGGTCCCTTGGATCCGGCAAGTGGGTCGGCGGCAACCCCGCGACGCGGCTCCCGCAGGATCCGCGAGCTCCCGCGGGTGAACGTTGCGACCGGGCCGCTTCCCGGCGAGGTCATCGTCGAGAGTGCGTTGCTGTGGCCCTTTATCACGTCGCGGGCGGCGTGAACTTCGTCGTCGAACGCGACGTGGACGCCGTCGGCAAAGCGCGGGTCGGCGGCCGCGCGGACCGCGAGCGTCAGGTTGGCAGGGGCGTCACTCGACGGCTCGTCCAGTCGCCGCTGTGCGCCCGTGACGATCACCGGAACCGGGAGGTCGGTGAGGACGTCGAGCGCGTATGCGGTGTCCGCGAGGGTGTCCGTCCCATGTGTGACTACGATACCGTCCGCGGTCGTGCCGTCGACTCCTTCAGCCGCGTTCCGGACTGCGGCCGCCGTCGCAAACAGGTCGCGCCAGCGCACGTCGAACCCCGGTTGAGAACAGACCTCGCGTGCGGAGACGGCAGCGTGGTCCTCAACGCTCGGGACGGCCGCAACGAGGTCGTCGCCGGTCTTGGCCGGCGCTGCGCCGTCCGCGTCCGGCTCAGAGGCGATCGTTCCGCCGCAGGCGACGACACACACGTGGGG
>CAYRWH010000227.1:0-2866 GCA_964427935.1 uncultured Halobellus sp.
CGCCGTTTCGCCGCCGGCCTCGTCGGCCCAGTCGGCCTCCCCGGCGTCATACTCTTCTTTCAACTCGCTGAAGCTCTTTGCGTCGTCGTTCATGTCGTCTCCTTCGTCCGCCGGGTCGCTCTCAGTCGCGGCGTCGGCGGGGCCGCCGTCATCCGGTTCACCGTCCAATTCGTCATCGAAGTCAGCGTCGAGGTCGCCAAACTCGTCGTCCATGTCGTCGAACCCGTCGTCCGAGTCGTCCATGTCGTCGAACCCGTCGTCCGCGTCGTCGAACCCACCGTCATCGGGCTCGACCAACTCCTCGTCGAAGAATCCGTCCGCATCGGCGCTGGCGACATCGTCGTCGAGCTCCTCTTCGGCTGCCGCGTCGTCCTCGTCGTCATCGAAGAGTCCGAAGGAGTTCTCGCCGCCGCCGACGCCGTCGAAGCCACTGGACTCGTCGACGAACGGGTTGATGCCGCGGGTGACCATCTCGTAGATGTCGAGCAGGTTCCGTACGTCCTCCTCGATGTCGTCGACCGCCTCAGAGATCTCCTCGTTTTCGGAACGGACCGTCGAGACGGTCGAGGAGAGGGTAGCGACCTCCGCCTCAAGATCATCGAGACGGTTCTCCAACTCATCGGTGTCGGAACCGCCACCCCCGCCACCATCGTCGAAGCCGTTGTCCCACTCGTCCATTCCGTCGAAGTCGTCGAAGCCGTCGTCACCGCCACCGCCACCCATCCCGCCGCCCATTCCGGCGTCACCGTCCATGTCGCCGCCGAAGATGTCGTCGTCACCGCCCATACCACCGTCGTCATCATCGGATCCCCCATCGTCGAGGAACCGATCGAGAACGCTCGCGCCGACGAGCCCCAGCGTGGCGACTGTCAGTCCGACCGTCGAGGCGTCCCACACGGGTAGTTCGAGGCCCATTATCGTAGTACACCGGTAGAGGACACTTCAAGCCACCCCTCAAAATATCAGAGGTGAGAAATCCACTCGGAATCAGGGATCAGAACGACGCCTCAAAGCGTCCGTTCGAAGCCGTCAGCAGCCCGGACCGCAAGCTCCCCGTCGGCACGAAACCGCACTGTTCGACCCACTCCGTCGCCGACATCGCGGGCGACTATCGGAACGCCCGCGTCGGCGAGCGCCTGTTCGGCACCCTCGACGTTCCGTGGACCGACGGCGGCCGTGAGATCGAGCATCTCCGCGCCGCCCACGAGTCGCGCCTCCAACCGCGTCGGGGACGCACCGGCCGCGTCGAGCTCGTCGATGAGCGCGTCGACGCCGGTGTCGACGTACTTCGCCGGACGAGTCGACGGGCGGACGCTCTGTGAGTCGTCTGCGGAGGGTAACATCGCGTGGAGGAGCCCGCGTGCGCCCGTCACCGGATCGACGAGGGCGACCGCAACACAGGAGCCAAGACCGCTCGTCGTGAGCGCCGCATCGTCAGCTGCGACGGCGAGATCACCGACGCCGACCGCGATCCGCCGTGACGACCCGGGCGCTCCCGCGTCGCCCGCCGACGATGGATGGCTCATGTCTCGGATAGCTGTGAAAGAGCAGACGCCAGCTCACGCTCGTCTGGGAGCGCGTACACGTCACATCGTGCCTGTACCCCTTCCGTTCGGATTGCCGCGTCGATGACGAAGCCGTAGTCCTGTCGTTTACCAAGCTCAGCGACGAGCGGGCTGACCGTTGCTGACCCGATATCGTGGACGAACTCCGGCGGGGAGTGCGTGATCGACGTGCCGAGCACGTTTGCCCATCCGTCGATGAAGCCACTCGTCATCACGTTGCCGAGCTCACAGAGGGCATTCTCGGCCATGTCTCCGAGCGGTTCGTCGGGCTCCATCGGCAACATCGAGTCGGCGATTGCCGCCGCCGAATCCTCCTCAAACAGGATCGCAAGGTAGCCGCTTGGGTCCCCCTGTAGCTCGAAGACAGTTCCCGCGTGTGGCTCCGTCCCAACTTCTGTGGGCACATCAGCGAGCGGAACAAAGCGCAGCCGGCTTACGTCGACACTTGTATCGAGGCCGGTCATCATCGCGATGTTATCGGCAGCGTTCGCGGAACCCTCCTTCGCCAGCGACGCGAACGACGACAGCGACTCGTATGGGATCGCGGTGTTCCCTCCGCCGGCGCCCTCAGCACCGGGCGCCGCTGCCGGAGTGGTCCGTCCTACCACGAGGTCACGAAACGCTCCGGACTCCGGCAGCAGGTAGATCGAAAAGTCCAGATCCGTCGTTGTCGCGTCGAGTCGGCTCTCGAAGAGAAATACGCCGTCGCCGGTGAGCGCACCGTCTGGGAGAACATCACTCCCGTCCGCTTTGAAGAACTGCGGCGGACTCATATCGATCCCGGTACCAATGTAGTTCGCCCAGCCGTCGAGGAAGCCGCCGAGCGCAATGTTTCCAACTTCCGTCACCGCGCTTCGCTCCATACCTTGTCCACCAGGAAGCAGCGAGAGCAGCGCGTCGGCATGAACAGTGTCGAAGGCGAGAACGGCTTTTCCTTCCAATCCGCCGTGGAGGTCGACGCTGACACCGACCGATTTGCGTCCGGCGAACGCCTCAGCGAGGTCCTCGCCGCTGGCGACGCTCGTTCCAGTCACCTCAACGGCGAGGTTAGTCCCCGTCAGCTCAGCGACAGCGTCGGCTGCGCGTCCGGCGCCGCGTTCGGCGAGTCGGTTACACTCCCCGAGCGCCTGAACGTCGACGCGCATTATACCGCCGACCCAATGGCGTCAAGCACGTTTGGTTTCTGGAACGGCTTCGTGATGTACCCCTCCGCGCCGGCCTTAATCGCCGCCTTCATTTTCTCCTCCTGACCGACACTAGTACACATGATCACCGTTGCCCCCGGGTCTTCCTCCATGATC